>DXGW01000109.1 GCA_019113665.1 Candidatus Alistipes excrementipullorum | reverse complement strand
CGGTGCCGCATTCCTCGTATCCGTAATGGTCCTGCGGCAGGCAGAGCCTGTATTTCTCCGAAGCTATGAGCTCCTCGGCGAATTGCCTGCGCATCTTGTCGTAGGAGCTTGTCTGCACCAGGTCACGCGGAAGTTCCGATTCGGGCACGCCGAGGAGCCTGAGTGTCTCGACCGGCGTTTCGTCGCCCTTGAACAGGAGCACGCCGTCGCCGAGCTCGCGGCGGACCAGGTCGCAGGCGTCGGGCAACCCGGCGAAGAATATCTTTTCGATCAGGCCTCCGCTCTCCGACATCATGCCGGCATCGCGGAGCCTGTACCACATGTTGCAGAAGTAGTCGCACGCCTCGGCGGGCCCGAGACGGTAGCTGAACCCGAGTTCGGTTATGCGCTGCTCCTCGATCCAGTGGCGGAGCAGCCCGAAGTTGTTGACCTTGCGCAGGTCGACAACGGCTTCGGCCACGTCGTCGCCGGCCATGACGGTGCGGTAGCCGCAGTCGCGCAGCAGGTTCATTGCCGTGGTGATGCCCAGCGTGTGGACGTCTATGTATGGCTTGACGAATCCGAATACGGCGTCGTGTCTGAGTCCTTTCATTTTACCTTGTTTAACAGCGTTTCGAACGACATTTCTCCGAGTCCCATCTTTTCGAGCGTGCGCCCCGTCGTCCTGAAGTCCTCGTCGAGCAGTGTCGAGCATATCGGCAGCAGCGACTCCATGAGCGGCGTCTCCACGCCGGCCAGGCGCCCGAATTCGAGCATCGGGACGAAACCCGTGGGTATGTCTTCCAGCAGCTGCCGGCATCGGAGCGTTGTCGGGGCGGTGATGTCGTAGTATGCCGGGTTGTTGAACATGCGTTCACGCAGCGTGTCGCCCATTATGTGGTCGTAGGCCATCGACACCCAGTCGCGCGCCGAAGTCAGGGTCAGCCCGTAGGCGCGGCCTATGGCCAGGCGCTCGGCGTCGAGGCGCTCGATGAACCGCACGACGCCCTGTGTGATGTCGCGGTAGAAGTAGAACTTCTCGCCGCGTTCGATGGCTGCGGCGTTGAAGAGTATGATGCTCGGGTGGAATACGGCCCCGATGTTTTCGAGGCTTGTCTCCAGAACGTTGTGGGCCGGGTGGAAGCAGGGGAATATCTCCCTTATGCGGTTCAGGGCTTTGTCCGTGTCGGCGGCGGGCAGGGCTGCCGCAAGGACATTCTCCTTGACACCGACGATATTGACCAGCCCGTCCTCGATTATCCGGCAGGCATAGACGAGCGTCTGGGCCTCGACCAGGAATATGCGTCTGCTGAAGCGGCAGTCGTCGAGTGCGCGGCGGAATTCGAAGGCTCCGCCCGTACGGCCGGGGTTGAGTACGACAATCTGCCCGTCGCTGAGATACGGCGCCATCTTGAGCGCTACGTCGCGGTGGGCGTTGGCGACTGTCGTGATCATTATGATTTCGGCGCCGGTGACGGCCTCGGCCATGTCGGAGGTGTACCGCGACACGTATCCCGTACCGTTTATGCGTCCGACGAGCCTTATGCCGCCGATAGCCCGCAGGACTTTGGCCTTGACCTCGTTGCGGGTATGGAGCGTGACCTCGTGTCCGAGCATCGACAGGTGGGCAGCCATTGCCTGACCGCCGTTTCCTGCGCCTATGACCGTGATTTTCATTGTCAGAAGAGTTTGAAATCGTGTCGCATTATGTCATTGCCTTCGGGGTCGGTCACCCTCAGCAGGGCGTTGGCCCTCTCCTGCTTGGCGAGCACCTCCTCTTCGGTGGCGCCCGTCACCAGGTAGCCTGCCGCGCGGTCCGAGCTGGTCTCGCTGTGTTCGAATGTCGCGCCGGCGTTCTTGTATGCCACGTAGTCGGCTATGGTGCCGTCGGCCTTGAGCTCCTCGAAGCCCCCGAGGCCTGCCATGGTGCCCGGATTGCAGTAGACGTAGTTCATGCGCAACGACCCCTCGAACGGGTGAGGATTGACGGCGGGACGTCCTCCCAGTACCAGTTCGACGTATTTGCGCATGATGTTCACACCCGACAGAAGCTCGATTATGCGGTACTTCGTGCCTCCGCCCATTCGTGCGCTGAACTCGATGACCCACAAGCCCTCCGCGTTGCGTATCATCTGTACCAGCAGCGGCGTGTCCGTCAGCCCGAAGGCATCGGCTATGCGTTGCCCTATCGCCGTTATGCTGTCGCGTTCCTCCGCCCCGACGGCCGGATATCGGCTTTGGGTTATGGTGAACGACGAGACGTTGCGCCGCTTTTCGGAGACGGTCACCGAGAGCAGTTTGGCCGTCCGCCCCTCGATGTAGAGGTCGGCCGACAGTTCGTCTCCGCTCTTGAACTCCTCGACTATGGCCGTGTGCGTGCGGCTCAGTTCCAGTGCCTGTACGAGGGCCTTCTCCGCCTCCTCACGGGTCTCGGCCCTGCGTACGCCTTTCGAACTGTTGCAGTCTGCGGGTTTTACGACCAGCGGGTAGTCGAGGTCGCCGAGTGCGGCCTCCTCCGGCCCTCCGGCTATGCGGAAACGGGCCGTCGGTATTCCGTGTTCGGCCATCACGCGCTTCATGTACGACTTGTTCGTTACGTTGAGCGCCGTGGCGTAGGATATGTAGCACGGCAGACCCAGCTCTTCGCTGAGCCTTGCCACCGTAAGCAGGGCCTGGTCCGTGCATGCCGTGGTTATCAGGTCGACCTTCTCCTCGACGGCTATGCGCCTTACGGCGTCTACGTCGAGCGTGCTGGCCACGATATGGCGGTCGCAATGCGGTTTGGCAGGCGGGTTTTCGAAGTAGTCGACGAGTATGACCTCGTTTTGTCCCTGCCGGTGCAGCTCGTCGATGAGAGCCGCCTGGTCGCTTCCTCCTGCAAGTACGAGAATCTTCATCGCTTCTGTTTTATGAAACCCGTGACACGTTCCACGTCGTCGTCCGTGAGACGGTGGTGCAGCGGCAGGCACAATACCTGGTCGGCCATGCGCGTGGCCACCGGCAGATTCGATGCCGCGGCCGAATCATAGGTGTTGTAGGGTGAAAATGTGCTGATAAGGGGATAGAAGTACCGGCGTGACAGCACACCGTCGGCCTTCATCTGTTCGTAGAGCTCGTCGCGCGTGCGCCCGAAGCGGGCCGCGTCGACGAAGATCGGGAAGTAGGAGTAGTTGTACTTCACGTCCGGCCGCTGGTCGAACATCGTGATGCCGTCGATTCCGGCCAGTTCGCGGCGGTAGCGTTCGGCTATGCGCCTGCGGGCCTCGATGGCCTCGTCGATGTGCTTTAGCCCGACCAGACCGTAGGCTGCGCGCACCTCGTCCATCTTGGCGTTGATGCCCGGGGCGACGACCTCGGTCTCGCTCTCGAACCCGAAGTTCTTGAGGTGGTCGATGCGCTGCTTCATCTCGGCCGAGTGGCAGATGAGCGCACCGCCTTCGATGGTGTTGTAGGTCTTGGTGGCGTGGAAGCTGAGGGTGCTGATGTCGCCGGCTTCGAGTATCGACCGGCCGCCTGCGCGCACGCCGAAAGCGTGTGCCGCGTCGTATATGACCTTCAGTCCGTACCTGTCGGCAATGGTGCGTATGCGTTCCGTGTCGCACGGGTTGCCGTAGACGTGCACCGGCATGATGGCCGAAGTGCGCGGCGTGATGGCCGCCTCGACCTTCGCCGGGTCGATGTTGCCCGTCGCGGGGTCTATGTCGACGAATACCGGCTTGAGCCCGTTCCACCATATCGAGTGTGTCGTCGCCACGAAGCTGTACGGTGTGGTTATGACCTCGCCCGTAATGCGCAGGGCCTGCAGCGCCGTAATCAGCGGCAGCGTGCCGTTCGTGAAGAGACTTATGTATTTCACGCCGAGATATTCGCACAGGGCCTCTTCGAGCATGTGGTGGTAGTGCCCGTTGTTGGTTATCCACTTGCGCTGCCATATGTCCTCGAGGTACTTCTCGAATTCGTCGAGCGGCGGCAGCAGCGGCGATGTTACGGTAATGGTCTGCTTTTTGTCAAGTTCTTTCATGCAAGACTGTTTATGGTTTCGGCGGCCGGCGCGGGGCCGGGCGCCAACATGGGGTCTTTACTGTTGCCTGTCGCAGCGGTCTATCTCCTTGTAGAGCTTGTCGCCGCGGTGCACGGGCCGTTCCGTGCGTATCGAGCAGACGTCGCCCTGGCGTACGCTCTCCACGGGGCCTTCGTTGAGGTATATGGCTTCGGCCTTCTGTTCGAGCACGCCCGTGGTGGCTCCCATGAAGAATACGGTGTCGCCCTTGTCGAGCGTCGAGGCCTCGACCGTCACCTCGGCCACCGAAATCTTCTTGTAGAAGTTGGTGATCTTGCCTACGTAGACCTTCTGCTTCGTCGCTGCCGAGCCGTAGTTCTCGCTGTGCTCGACCGTGGGCCGTCCGGCGTAGTAACCGCTCCAGAAGCCGCGGTTGAAGACCGTTTCGAGGCGTGTCTTGAGCTGTGCTGCCCTTTCATGCGTGTATTCGCCGCTCTCGATGGCGCGCAGCGCCTCGTCGTAGCACTCGACCACGCGCTTGACATATTCGGCACCACGGGCTCGCCCCTCGATCTTGAGCACCCGCACGCCCGCAGCCAGGAACTTGTCGAGATAGTCCACCGTGCAGAGGTCCTTGGGCGAGAGCACGTACTGCCCGTCGATGTCGAGCGCCGCGCCCGTCTCCTTGTCCGTGATGGTGTATTTGCGCCGGCAGAGCTGACGGCATGCGCCGCGGTTCGCCGAGCAGCCCGTTTCGTGCAGGCTCAGGTAGCACTTGCCCGAGATGGACATGCAGAGCGCTCCGTGTGCGAACATCTCGATGCGTACGGGCTCCCCTTTGGGCCCGACGATCTGCTGCTCGCCGATGGCGCGGCTGATGGCTGCAACCTGTTCGAGGCTCAGCTCGCGCGCCAGCACCGCCACATCGGCCCATTGGGCGTAGAACTTCAGCGCTTCGGCGTTCGATATGTTGCACTGGGTCGAGATGTGGACCTCGATGCCCGTGCGGCGTGCGTACATGATGGCCGCGATGTCCGAGACGATCACGGCGTCGACGCCCTCCTCACTTGCGCGGTCGATGGTCTCGTGCATGGCCTGCATCTCGTCGTCGTAGATGACGGTGTTGACCGTCAGGTATGTCTTTACGCCGTGCCGGTGCGCGAACTCCACGATCGGGGCGATGTCCTCCAGCGAGAAGTTGGCGGCCGATGCCGAGCGCATGTTGAGCCGGCCCACGCCGAAGTAGACCGAATCCGCTCCGGCCTCCACGGCCGCGTGGAGCGATTCGTAGCTCCCGACCGGGGCCATGATCTCTATATCGCTGCGTTTCATTACTTGGTTCTTCCTATGAGGCTGAGCGCAAAGGCGCGAATGTTTTCGGTGTTCTCCGCCGGGACGCTCAGCGTGTCGAGTATCGATATGGCCCGCTCGATGCGGACCGAAATCTGCTGTTCGGTGATGCGCGGTATGTCCAGGCGGTCGTAGACCTCCTTGACGCGGGCGATCTTCTCCTCGGGCGAGAGCGATGTGTCCTTGTATGTGTACCGCAGAATGTCGCGCGTGGGCTCGTCGGCATGGCTCATGGCCTGTATCATGAGGTATGTCTTCTTGCCCTCGATGATGTCGCCGCCGATCTTCTTGCCGAGCAGGGCCTCGTCGCCGTAGCTGTCGAGCAGGTCGTCCTGAAGCTGGAAGGCCAGGCCGAGCTCCATGGCGAAGCGTTCGATCTTGCGGCAGTCCTCCTCCGACGCACCGCCTATCACTGCGCCGATCGAGGCTGCGCCGACCAGCAGGGCCGACGTCTTGAGTTCGATCATGTGCATGTAGTCCACCACCGAGATCTTCGTACGGCTTTCGAAGTCCATGTCATACTGCTGGCCTTCGCATACGTGCAGGGCCATGTCGTTGAATATCTCGAGGATCTGCGGCAACAGGTTGCGCGGGCTTTTCTGCAGTTGCCTGTAGGCCGCAATCATCATTGCGTCGCCCGAGAGCAGAGCCACATTGTCTCCCCATTTTGCACATACCGACGGACGTCCGCGGCGCACCTCGGCGTTGTCCATGATGTCGTCGTGTAACAGGGTGAAGTTGTGGAAGACCTCGATTGCGGCGGCCGCCGGCAGGGCGGGTGTTATGTCGTCGCTGAAGATGTTGCAGGTGGCCAGCAACAGCGTCGGGCGCAGTCTTTTCCCGCCGTTGGACATCGAGTAGACTATCGGCATGTAGAGCCGTTCGGGTTCCGACGGCATCTCTATTCTTGCCAGATGGTCCTCGAAAGTCTCAAGTAGTCCGGAGCTTGAATATTTCATTTTCAAATCTTTGTTTATAGCCCCAAATTTAGTACAAATTTTGCAGATATTAAAAATAAACGATAACTTTGGCTCAAAGACGGAACCGGCCGTATATCCATGCCGCAGGGCGGCGGGTCGTGCGGGCAGCTCCGCCGGGTCGGAGGCGACTTCGGCCGGAAGCAAACAGTTACTTAAACCAACACTATGAAAAAACTCGTTTTCGGTGTCGACATAGGCGGCACCAATACCGCATTCGGCCTTGTAGATGAAGCGGGCGATATCTATGCCGAATCGGTCGTCCCTACCAAAAAGTTCCTTTACTTCGATGACTATCCGGCCTTCGTGGTCGAGCTGTGCGAGTCGATGCAGCGTTTGATGGATTCGCTTTCGTTCGAATTCGATCTTCTGGGTATCGGCATCGGCGCACCCAACGGCAATTTCCACAAGGGAACCATCGAGCAGCCTGCCAACCTCTGGAAGTTCAAGACCGACGAGGCCAATCCCGACGAGAGCCGCCGTCTGTTCAACCTGACAGCGGACATGGGCAAATATTTCCCGTCGGTACCCATTCTGCTTACCAATGACGCCAACGCCGCCACCATCGGCGAGATGGTCTACGGCAACGCCAAGGGCATGAAGGATTTCATCATGATCACCCTCGGCACGGGTCTTGGTTCTGGTTTCGTCGCCAACGGCGAGATGATCTACGGCCATGACGGCTTTGCCGGCGAGTTCGGCCACAAGACCGTCGAGAAGTACAACGGCCGCAAGTGCGGCTGCGGACGTACGGGCTGCCTCGAAACCTATGTTTCGGCTACGGGTATCAAGCGTACGGTATTCGAACTGATGGCCAAGATGACCGAGCCCAGCGAGATGCGCGACATATCGTTCAACGATTTCGACGCCTCGATGGTTTCGGCCGCGGCTGCGAAGGGCGACCCCATCGCTCTGGAGGCTTTCCGCTTTACGGGTGAGATGCTGGGCCGCGCGCTGGCCGATGCCGTGGTGGTTACGTCGCCCGAGGCGGTGTTCCTCTTCGGCGGTCTTGCAAAGGCGGGCAAGTTCCTCTTCGAGCCCACTAAGTGGTACATGGAGGAGAACATGCTGTCGGTCTTCAAGAACAAGGTGAAGATACTGCCCAGCGGTATCGAGGGCAAGAATGCCGCCATACTCGGTTCGGCAGCCCTTATCTGGCAGACGCAGAAAGCCTGACGGCCGGCATGTACGGTCAGAATGAAGGCGGCCCGATGATTCGGGCCGCCTTTGTCGTATGCCGTGTGCGGGATATCAGTACTTGTAGCGCACCCACTTCCACAGCTCCTTGAACGACGGTTTCTTGCCGTACATGAAGATGCCGACGCGGTAGATCTTCGCGGCGAACCATACGGCCGCAACGAAGGTTGCGTAGAGTATCACGAGCGACACTGCGATCTGCCATACGGGCACTCCGCTCGGTATGCGTGCCATCATCACCACGGGGGAGGTGAAGGGTATGTACGAGCACCATACGGCCAGTGTCGAGTTGGGGTCGTTGAGTATGGTCATCATGATGATTATCGAGAAGATTATGGGCATCATGACGGGGGTCTGCAGCTGCTGGGCGTCCTGCACCGAGTCGACGCTCGATCCTATTGCGGCGAAGATTGCCGAGTAGAGCAGGTATCCGCCGATGATGAAGAGCAGCAGCCATACGAATATCGAGGCCAGGTATCCGAAGTCCGTGGCCGTGCCTATGGCCCTGAGCATGTCCACGTCCATGTCGGTCTGGGTCATGTCGAGTGTTCCCTGCTGCATTGCCTCGACGCTCTGCATGATGTCCGAGGGTATGAGTGCCGGCATCGCCAGTGCGCTTACGCCGCATATGAGCACTCCCCAGATGAGCACCTGTACGGCAGCCACGGCGGCCACGCCGAGGATCTTGCCCATCATCATGTCGAAGGGCTTGACCGACGAGACCATCACCTCGAGCACGCGCGAGTTCTTCTCCTCGATGACGCTCTGCATGACCATACCTCCGTAGATTATCAGGAACATGTAGAGTATCATGCCCAGCACGAAACCGATTCCGGTGGAGATGACCGACGACTGTGCCTCGCTGTCGCCCTCGCCGTCGTTGCGGAATGTCTGGAGGCTGACCGTGGTCTCGACCTCCTTGAGGATTTCGGGCAGGTTGTGTATGTCGTACTTCTTCAGTTTCTCGCGTTCGATTATGTCGGCTATCTGCGATCTGATGTTCTCTTCGACGAGCATCGACGACGAGGTGTTGGTGTAGAGTTTCACGTCGTTGGGGTTGGTCATTATGTCGGGACCGATCTCCAGCACGCCGAATATGTCGGTGAGGACCGTGCGGGCCTCATCGGCTGAAAGGTCGGTAGGCTCGAATACCACCTCGGAACTGTTTTCGAGCGAGGGGGCT
>DXGW01000108.1 GCA_019113665.1 Candidatus Alistipes excrementipullorum | reverse complement strand
GGGGTCGGGGGTGTAAATAAAGAGGCGCATATCCACGCGCAGCGTGGGTTCGAGTCTCGTTTTCCGCTCCAGGACAGGAGAACCGATTGGGTTCTCCTTTTTTGTTTCATGTATTTCCGAGACTCGGCGAGCGAGCCCAATCCACCCCTTTCAGGGGTCGGGGGTGTAAATAAAGAGGCGCATATCCACGCGCAGCGTGGGTTCGAGTCTCGTTTTCCGCTCCAGGACAGGAGAACCGATTGGGTTCTCCTTTTTTGTTTTATGTATCGACGATTATCGCTCTGAAATTAAAACTCAATGCAACTATCTTCGTCATGGCCGATACTCGTATTCATATCTGATTTTTGCATATCCCCGAAGATTGTGCGGCTCTCTGCTTCGGAATCGTTGTCATTCCCGCCGTAATGGCAGTCACGTCCCATTACAAGCCATGTTATCTGGTTGGGGTATATCGGAATGCGGCCGGAAGTCGATTTTAATGAATATACGGCCGAACGGCCGTTATAATACGTCAGGGTCAGTTGGCCTTTTCCGGTAATGTCCTCTGTGGGCAGGACGTTTATGCTTATGCGATAATCCGAGGTCCAGTAGGGCTGGGCGCTCTTCGATAACGATATTGCGTTGCCGGAGGTTATGACTTGTCCGCCTGTCCCGTCATTCAGATACATTGCTGACTGGCTTGCAACCTCGAGTTTCACACTCCGTATGAATCCGTCGCTGTTGTTTATCCTTATTTGCAGGGCACCGTTCTGGCGGGTTAGGACAATGCTGTAGCGGCTGAGATTTACAGATGCCGTGAACGTGAAAATATTCCTGAAGATCTCATTGCCGGTCTGTGTGCCTGACAGGTAAGTGGCGACGGCGTTGATATACTCGGGCCTGGTCGATGTGAATGTCGGGAGCGACGGCTGCTGCCTTTTCGGTATGGCCAGAAATACGAATCTGTATTTTGTCCCGGAGACAAGGCCTCCGACGGTAAGATTGCTGCTTGTTATGGTTTGTTCTCCATGGTAGACAAAACGGTTGCTTCCCGATGACTCCTCCTTGAACATGTATACCTTTGCCGTATATGAATTTGTGTCAAGGGCTTCGGGAGCACGCGTCTGTGACAGAAACTCCATGCTGAAATCGACGCTTGCCGACAGACCGGTTCCGTCGTCCGTCTTCCCGCATGAGGATATCATGCAGACAATGCCGATACAAAGAGATATGATTGGTAAAAATCTGTTTTTCATGGTTCCGGGTATTTGTTATTGTAACTCTCCTGCGTCATGTTCTCCCCATTCGGGATCGACCCACAGCCCTGGGCATGGCGAGCCTATTGCACCTCCGTAGAATTCGTTCCAGCAGTCATCGATGCATACCGTTATCTCAACCTTGCCCTCTTCCTGCAGGTCGATGGGCGTGTCGTCCGTAAGACAGCTGCCGTCCTCGGCGAACAGGCAGCTCCCGATGCTGTAGAAGTGATTTGCCAGAATAGGGTAGTACAGCGGGTCGCATGATTCTGTGTCGGAAACGAGCCTGACAGGCCGCCATTCCAATGCGATCTCCTTTTTCAGGTAGTTGTCATACCCGATAAATACCAGATAGAGACTGTTGTCATATGTTTTGCCGTTGTCGGCCATGCTGCCGTTTGCCTGTTGAGGCATGACGAACGCACCTTTCAGTATCGCATCGGGTTGTTCCGTGTTTTCCGGGCTCGTATTTACGTATGACCCGTTTCTGACTGCGGTGTTTGACGGAATGTCGGCACGCAAAAGCCAGTATGCCGGCATTGGCGGGTTTGATTGCCCGGAGGAGCTGCCGGATCCATCTATCGTGACAGATTCCCCGGTATGCCCGCTGAACAATTCGGTGGCAGAGACATCGGGTCGGCCTGTGCATGCCAATGTGGCCTCTTCCAATATGGTGGTCGCCTCTGTCCAGGCCAGCCATTCGCCTGCCGGGACATTCGGATCTGTCAGACGCCTGTCTGCGGGAATGTTGCGGTCGTCTCTCGCCACGGCGAGAAATCGGTATTCGCCGCTTTCGAGAACCATGCTGCCTGTGAACGAGTGAGTCTCGTCCATGTCGTCGGTCCCTCCCCACCATACGGCGTACGGGCTGATGTCGAACTTGTCGAGGAACTCATCTGCCCGGATATAATCCTGTTTCACCCCGTCGGCATTCAGCGGCCTGTGGTGATGTTTATGTCCTGCGGCGACAGTGAAGGGTAGAGTGTTGCACGCCCCGCATCGGCCATTGCCGACTTGTCCATGAAGACGACGTTCAGTGATGACCCTTCGTACGAGGGCGACGGGCATATGAGTGTCTGGGTCAGTATGTCGTTCTGTACGGTCCAGTCGAGTTCGGTCTGTACGTTTGTCAGTTCGGAGTATGCGAACCCGTTGTCGACGAGGCCGTAGACACCGTCGATGTTTTTTGTCGAGAAGTCGATGTTGTCGGGGAGGCCTTCGGCCTTGATCAGCAGGTTGCCCTTGGTCCGCTCAAGCCCGATGGTATGCGCCTCATTGCCGTACCGGTAGTCGAACGTGTCACTTGCCAGGTATATGTCGTTTGCGGCGGTTCCCGACGCCTCCATGTCCGCATCGGTCGAGCCGTCACCCAAAGACTCCTCGTTGTCCATGTTTCCCCAAACGGTGATCGTGTATTTGCCGTAGGGGAGCGATGCCGGCATTGTTATGGTCTGCGCCTTGTCGTCATTGTCTACGGCGATGTTTCTACGCTCGGCTATCATGCTCCCGTTCTCGTCATATATAATGTAGTATAGCGAATGTACATAGGACCTGAAAGGAAGATCGGCCTCGGTACGTTCCATCATGCCCAGCTTTACGGCATCGTCGATGTTGAAATAGTTGACGTCCTTGACCGTAACGGTTACGGTCAGGGACGGACATGCCGGCAGTTGTTCGCGTATGCAGCCGCTCAGCACTGCAACGGACGCCGATATGGCAAACAGCAATATTTCGACATCTCTGTTCATGGCTGTTTCATTTCATTGGCAAGGTCGGCTGACTCCGCATAGGCAATGTATGGCGCAAAGACTGTTTCATACGCTATCCTGTCTGCAAGACGCTTGTCGGCCAGTGCGTTTGAAAGATGGGAGACCATTTGCCCGTAATCGCCGGCATGGGCGCATATCATGGCCCGGACATATTCGGCGCGAGGTGTCGTGTCGCTGTACGACGCCATGATTTTACCGGCCTCGTCATAATGGCCGGCTCCGATTGCGGCTATTGCCGTGTTGGTGTCGCAGAACCCGTACATCAGTCCGTATGCCTCGGCGAAACGACGGCGGGAGAGCATGATGAGCCCGAGATTGTACCGGGCCTCCGGCAGACCGGCTGCCTTTCTGAACGTTTCGGCGGCTTCCGCGTATTTCCCGGTGTATGCAAGAGCGACGGCTTCGGTGTTGAGCAGTTCGGGGGCGGGATTCCCCACATTTTCGACTGCCGCCAGCGCTTCGTCCGGGCGGTTGTCGCACAGCAGCAGGATTGCAAGGTCGTTTGCCGCCACCTGCGACTGTGGATACATTGCAAGTGTCCTGGCATATACAGACTCTTTCCTGGCGGGATCGTGCGTGAGCTCCGCAACCCGCAAAAGTTCTTCTTCGTTGAAAGCGTCGGGGCGCAGGTCATACATGGCGACAAGTTCATCGTCGGTCGTAAAGCTCCTGACCGTGTACGTGTATTCGTATCGTACCCTGCGGTCGCTTGGAAGATATTTGCTCCTGATCTCCGGCCAGCAGGTCAGTCTCCGTATGTGACGTTCTGCCGCATCGTCGTCATCACCGTACCTGTCGATCAAAATTCGTATTCCCGTCGAATCGGGGGTGCCGTCGGTCACCATTGCCTCCAGAACCGGCCGCCACCCCTCGGGCCCGGCTCCCGTTTCAATTCGTTCCGCAAGGCCAGAGCGTGCAGCCAGCCATCTTTTGGCCGATTCAGCCCGCCGGTGTGCCAGATCGCGGTTGAAAGCGTAACGCCCGTCGGCCGAGGCCGCGCCGCAGATGATTATCTTCTCAATGACGACCAAAGAGTCGTCGGCAATTCTCTGCAGGGTCTCGAGCATGCGGTTCATTTCGTGGCGGTTGTTGCCGAGCGAAAGGTCGATGTCGTCGCTGTTGATCTCGAAATGGAGCATGGCTTCGCCCTGTCCTCTCATTTTCTTCGGCCTTATGGCAAATTCCGGCCTCGAACATGCCAGCAGGAACGAAATGTCGGCCAATGTCGAGAGATCGGAGACGTATGCCATGTCAACCGTATCCGTAGCGATGCACTTGCCGCAGCCGTATGTCGCAATTGCGGCCGAGATTTTTGCCGTACACGTATTCTCGGGCAGTATGATTGTCGCGGAGTATGGTATCGTCTCCCTTGTACGTACTGTACGGGCGCGAGATGAGAGCGAATCGGTCTCTCCGTTCAATATCCTTTTTCTTTCCGCTTTTTCGAATACACCTTTCCGTCGAGTACCACGCTGCAGTACCGTGCCGTCACCCGGCCGTCGCACTCGAGGTACGGCTGCATGACAAGCCTCGTTCGGCAAGGCAGTGCACGCCCGGGGACGATTATCTCCGTGTCCATGCCGACTGCCATGGAGCTGTCCGGCTACAGGTATGCAACGGGCGATACGCTCACGATGGTGCCGGTGCGTGTGGCGGCGCATCCTACGGCCAATGCTGCCAGCATATATCCGGCAAGTGCTCGAATATGTTTAGGCGTTGTCATGCTACACGGTCATTTAGAACAGATATGATACGGAGAGGGATATCTTTGTCGGCCCGAAGTAGTTGCGTGTCTTGTCGACCGAGCACTTTGCGCATGGCAGGTCCGGCCGCTTCTTGTACCACAGGCGTGCATATCCGACACCTATTACGGCTTCGAGATTCCACCTCGGCGACAGAATCCAAGCATGGCCGTAGGTTACTCCTCCTCCGGCCAGGTAGCCGTCGTATATCTTTCCGCCGGTCCTGGCGTAGTATTGTGCCCCGTGCATGTGTATCCCGAAGAAGTGCCCTTCGAAAGTCTTGCACAGCCAGTACCGGACCTCCGGTTGTACAAGCCACAGGCGTATGTTGGACTTGTCGAGTACGGTCCACGGCTTGTATGATCCCGACAGCTCCATCGATACTTTTCCCGACAATCCCAACTCCGCTCCGATATTGGGCGCAAGCACCGCCCAAGACAACGTGTTCGTTTTCAAGGCCCATTTTTGGGCATGGGAATGCCCCGTAATCCCGCAAAACAGGATTGCGGCGAAAAGCATTTTGCATGCAATTCCGCTTATGCCGATATTCGAGTAGACCCGCCGTATCTACGTAGCCGTATTGATAGAAAATTATTTTTGTATAAGTCTATCAATTTTAATGCCTGAAAAAGATTTGTGATGCAATTCGGAGTAAACGGACTTTATCGTTGGCGCGGGTTAAAGATGCTAATTAGATGTGAATCCATATGTTGCAGCAGATTATGCAACCTTTGTCGTAGCTTGGGCAGGATATGTAAAACATTTCGTTCCGGCCGAATATCGCGGCCGGAACGAAACGTTGTCTTGTTATATATG
>DXGW01000107.1 GCA_019113665.1 Candidatus Alistipes excrementipullorum | reverse complement strand
ACCTCCGACCACAAGGCTCTCCTTGTTGGCCAGAGCCACTTTCTTGCCGTTCTCTATGGAGCGCACCGTCGGTATCATGCCGGCATAGCCTACCAGGGCGTTGACCACCGTGTCGACATTGGAGTTTGCGGGGACCTCCGCGACGGCGTTCTCGCCTGCATATACCTTTATCTGCGAATCGGCGAGAGCCTCCTTCAACGGAGTGTAGAAACGTTCGTCGGCTATCACCACGCTGTCGGCATCGAACTCTACGGCCTGGCGGGCCAGAAGTTCCCAGTTGCGGTTGGCCGTCAGTGTCACTACCTCGAAAAGATCGGGATTTTCCCGTACTATGTCCAGCGTCTGTACGCCTATCGAACCTGTCGAACCGAGTATTGCGAGACCTTGTTTTTTCATTCCGCTCAAAATACGATGTAACCCTCCGGGTCGACGGCCTTGCCGCCCTTCCACAACTCGAATCCGAATTGTGCGCTGCCGTCGTCTGCCCGCTCGCTTGCGCTGTAACCTATCACTTCGCTGCCCCGGACACTCTGTCCTTTGGTCACGATGGTCTGCGAGAGGTTGCGGTATACTGAAATCAGCCCGTTGGGGTGTTGTATCTCTATGATGTATGCCTTGTCCGGGGTCCAGATGCTTGTCAGCACCGTGCCGTCGGCCGTGGCCATGACGGGCGACATCGAGGCGCTTGCCATGCGTATGCCGAATTTCCCGTCCCGTATGTCGAAGTGCGAAGTGATGATGCCGTCGACCGGAACGGTCATCTCCATGTCGTCGCGTCCCGGCTGGCGCTGGGCCACGGTCGTATGCAGTCCGTATGCGCCGTTGCCCTCCATCTGTGCCCGCAGCAGCGAGTCCTCTGCCGACGGTGCCACGAGCGCCTTGTTGCGGTGAATGCTGTCGGTGGCTATGGTGGTCCTTACGGCCGGGGTTTTGCCGTTTATTATTAGTACGATGTTCTCGTTGTAGGTAAGCATGTCATTCATGCGGCGCTCCATCGAGTCGAGTTTCATTATGTTGTTCATCAGGCTCTCTCGCGAGCGTACCGCATCGCTCTTGTATCCGGGCAGGAACTCGATGATGGGCGTATAGGCCACCAGTACGAGTATTATGACGAATATCAGAAACGCAAGTGCGAGAAATGCGGCGAATGCTCCTGCCGGAGAAACCAGCACGTGCCACTCTTCGCTTTTGTCCTCGACACTCAACATGCTGAAACGGCGCTTGTGAAGAGCGCTTTTGCACCATGCGATGAATGATTTATACCATTTCATACAAATCCTCCTGAATAAACGCAAAGATAACCAAAAATGGCGAATAGCAGATATCCGCGTAACCGATTTTTTAGTATCTTTGTATATTGCTAACGAAAATACCTCGAAATTATGATTAAACCGACATTATTGGTTCTTGCGGCCGGAATGGGATCCCGTTACGGTTCGCTCAAGCAGATGGACGGCGTTGGCCCCAACGGTGAGGCCATCATCGACTATTCCATCTATGACGCCATACGGGCCGGATTCGGCAAGGTGGTGTTTGTCATTCGCCACTCTTTTGCCAAGGAGTTCATGGAAGTATTCAACGAGCAGCGTTTCGGAGGAAAGATCGCCGTCGAGTACGTCTACCAGGAGCTCGATTATCTGCCCGAAGGATTTTCGGTCCCTGAAGGACGTGTAAAACCGTGGGGAACGAACCATGCCGTGATGATGGCCGCAGACGCCATTCACGAGCCTTTCGCCGTGATCAATGCCGACGATTTCTACGGCGAGGACGCATACAAGGTCATCGGCGAATACCTGAAAGGCCTTGCAGGTTCGGAGAATCACTACTGCATGGTCGGATATGAGGTCAGCAAGACCCTGTCGGAGAACGGAACCGTTTCGCGCGGCGTCTGCACAGTCGACGACGACAAGTTCCTCAAGTCGATGGTCGAGCGTACTCAGATCGAGCGTGTCAACGGTACTATAGTCTTCCACGACGGCGGTGCCGACGAGCCGTTGGCCGAGAATACGCCGGTATCGATGAACCTTTTCGGTTTCACTCCCGACTTCTTCCGCTATTCGAAGGAGTATTTCATCGAGTTCCTCAAGGCCAACAAGGACAATCTCAAGGCCGAGTTCTTCATTCCGTTGATGGTAAACCGCCTCATAAGCAACGGTACCGCCAAACTGAAGGTATTGAGCACATCGGCTCTCTGGTTCGGTGTTACGTACAAGGAGGACAAGCCTGCGCTTATGGCCAAGATCGAGAGTCTTATCGAGAAGGGTGTATATCCGCGCAACCTGTGGGCTTAAAGTCTCAAGTATATACAACAAAAAAGCGACCGCAGCACGGTCGCTTTTTTTGTTTGTTATAGAGGAATTGCTACTTTTCGAGAATGCCTTCGCGGACAAGCAGTTCCCGAACCTTGTCCCAGTCTACGAACGGACGGTTGATACCCTCCCTTGTCTTTAGCGGACAGCCGATGGCGCTGTCGTCTATGTATATGTCCGCATATACCTTCGGCGATTTGGTCCATTCACGCTGCAAGGGGTTTTCGTTCGATGCGAACAGCGTTATGCCGTTCTCCTCGAACCACTCTTCGGCGCGTTTCAACAATACGCCGCTGCGCATGGTGTTGAGTATTATCCGGCAGCCGTTGTCCGAAAGCTCTTTCAGGACCGGAACAGCTCCAATGTCGAATCCAATGTGCGGATATTCGTGCGAAACACATGTGCCGTCAAAATCGACAGCGATGATGCAATCCTTTATCGCCATTATTTCTCTTCCGCTTTTTTGCCGTGTATTTTCGACAGTCCGTTCTTTATTTTGCCGACAATGCCTTTGGGCTTGTCGTTCTCTTCATCTTCGCTCACACCGTAACCGTATCCATAGCCATAGCCATATCCGTAACCGTATCCATAGCCATGTTTGGTGTAGTGCGAACCGTTGAGGACTATGCACATGTTGGAGAGCTTGTTCCCGCGATAGAGTGCCTCTATGTCGGGCAACTGGCGGCGGTCGGATACGCCTTCGCGTATCACGTATATGCACAGATCCGTCAGTCGGTTAATGATCATCGCATCTGCCACCGACATTGCCGGTACGCTGTCGATAATGACATAGTCATACATCTCCCTCAATTGTGCGAAGAGTCCGTCGAGGCGTTCCGACATAAGCATTTCGGCAGGGTTGGGCGGCTGGAGGCCGGCGTACATCATGTCGAGACCCTCGTGCATGCGGCTTTTCGAGATAACCTGTGCGGCCTGGTCTATCGTTCCGGACATGTAGGCCGTGAGACCCTTGGGATCACTGCGGTGCCCCATATGTTTCGACAACGTGCGGCGGCGCAGGTCGAGGTCGACGAGCAGTACTCTCTTGCCTGACATGGCGAGTGTTACTGCAAGGTTGGTCGATACGAACGTTTTGCCGGCTGCCGGGGTCGAGGAGGTAACCTGTATGACCTTTATGCTCTTGCCGTGGACGTTCATGAAGCCCATATTGGTCCTCAATATGCGGAACGCTTCGGATATGCTGTCACGGCCGTTTTCGTGTACGGCTACAGACCCTCTCGAGAGCGTGCCGTCATATGTGGGTATGTCGCCGAGGAACGGTATGCTGAGGAAGCGCTCGATGTCCTTGCGGCCTCTTACCGAGGTGTCGAGCAGAGCCATGATGTAGATGACGCCGAACGGTATTATGAATCCGATGACGAGTGCCGCCAGCAGGGTCAGCATCGTACGCGGGTATATCGGACGCGACGGTCCGAATGCCGAATCGACTATTCGGGCATTGTTCTCGGTTATGGCCAGCGTCAGGGCGTTCTCCTCGCGCTTGTTGAGAAGATAGAGGTAGAGTTCCTCCTTGATACGCTGCTGACGGGCGATGGTGAGATACTTTTTCTCCTGTGACGGTGCCGACGATATGCGTCGGTTGGTCTTGTCCTCCTCCTTGCGTATGCTTTGCAACTGTATGCCGAGAGCCTGCATGTGCGAGTCGAGAGCGGCAATTATGGCATTACGGACCGATATGAGGTTGCGGTCGAGTTCCTGTACCACGGGGTTGTTCACGGCTCCGTCGGAGATCAGTTTCTCACGGCGCATGACAGCCAGATTGTAGTCGTTGATCTGTGAATTCAGGGCTGATCCCGAAGCTCCGGAGAAAGTCGTCGTTGCGGGAATAAGCGAGAATTCCCGGCTGTCGTCACGCAGGTAGTCGCGTATGTATCTTGCGACTTCGATCTGGTTCTCCACGCTCAGCCCTTCGGTCTTGAAGGCAGAGCTCTCCGTTGTTATGCGGGTGGCCTCGGATTCGAAATCGTAGATCTTGTTCTCCTTCTTGAACGTTTCGATCTCCTTGTCTACGGCGCCCAGTTCCTGTCCGATGATTCCGAGACGTTCGTCTATGAACTCGGCCGTGGTTTCGGCTATTATCTGCTTGTCGCGTACGGCATCGTTGTTATAGGCGTCGATCAGTGAGTTGAGTATGTCTTCGGCGCGTTGCGGGACGTTGTCGTTGAGCGACAATGTTATTATCGACGACTGTTTGTTGGCTACGGCCGATATTATGGCGTTGCGGTATGTGTTTGCTACGGCGTTGGGTGTACCCTTGCTTACGGAGATGGTCTCGCCGTCGTACTCCTCGAGTATCATGAACGGGGTCTTGTTCACAACGATCCTTCCGACGGGCGTCTGAACCGTGTCGCCGAACGAAGCGTTGATCACCTGCTTGCGGTCGCGCCTTTTCAGATCCTTGGCCCTGAATTCGGTGATGGCGATCTTGTCGTTGCCCTTGATGTGTACGTCGAATGCGCAGCCCTTGCCGGCGAATCCGTCTATTACGTTTGCCTCGATGGGTGACGAGTGATAGAGGTCTATTTCGCACAGTCCAGGCTTGGTCGTATAGCTTGTAGTAAGTCCGAGCTTTTCCACGACTTCAACCATGAGTCGGCGCGACTGCAGAATGAAAAGCTCGTTGTCCACGTTGCGCCTTGACGATAGACCGATGATGTCGCTGAAGGCCGATATGTCGTTGCTGCCCTTGCGGCTGTCCTTGATCAGTATCGTAGCCTGGCGTTTGTAGACTTTCGGAGTGCTTGCTACGTAATAGTAACCCGCACACAAGCATATGACAATGGATATTGCGAACCAATACCATTTCTTCAACATGAGCATCACAAGCTCCATTAGCGAGAATGCCTGGATCGACTCCGTGTCGGCCCCGTATTCACCTTGGGTTTGCGGGGCGTTGTTGAGGTTTATGTTTGTATCGGACATTGGTGAATGTTTCTATTTTGAAAGAGATATGATCGAAACGATAAGGGTCGAGACGCTTACGAGCGAACTTACGAGTGACAGCCAGAACGTACGGTTCTGGTTGATCTCAGCTGTTGCGGCCTTGTACCTGTTGGGCTTGACGTAAACGATGTCGTTTT
>DXGW01000106.1 GCA_019113665.1 Candidatus Alistipes excrementipullorum | reverse complement strand
CTGTAGCCTTGTGGCAATCCGAACCCTTGCCGCCGAAATGTCCCTCTTCGACCATCTTCTTGGCATTGTCCCACGATCCGCCGGCATTGGCCATGAATACGGCCAGTACGAATCCCGATCCGAGTCCTCCGACCAACAGACCCATTACGCCTGCGACGCCGAATACGAGGCCTACAACCACGGGTACTATTATTGCAAGCAGACTCGGGAAGAGCATCTCACGCTGTGCCCCGCGTGTCGAGATTTCGACGCAGCGTGCGTAGTCCGGTGTCCCCTTTCCGGTCAGAATACCCTTGATTTCGCGGAACTGACGGCGCACCTCCTGTACCATACTCTCGGCAGCGCGTCCCACGGCATTCATCGTAAGACCGCAGAACAGGAACGACATCATTGCCCCGATGAAGACTCCGATAAGCACGGTCGGGTTCATTAGTGAGACGTTGTAGTATGACATGAAGTCGAGAATCGAAGCGTTTTCGACCAGACGTGTCGTGCCGTCGGAGAGTACCATCTCGCTGATTCCGTTGTGCAGCAGCCCGATGCGTATCTCCTCAATGTATGATGCCAGCAGAGCGAGGGCCGTGAGTGCAGCCGAACCGATGGCGAATCCCTTGCCTGTTGCGGCTGTCGTGTTGCCCAGGGCGTCGAGCGCGTCGGTGCGCTTGCGTACTTCGGCCCCGAGACCGCTCATCTCGGCATTGCCTCCGGCGTTGTCGGCTATGGGGCCGTATGCGTCGGTGGCGAGCGTTATGCCCAGCGTCGAGAGCATTCCCACGGCAGCGATACTTATGCCGTAAAGCCCCTGTGAGAGGTTTTGCGGTGTCATCATGTTGTGTATGTCGAACCCGATGGCGCAGAGGTACGACAATATGATTGCCGCGCCTATCGTGATAACCGGTATGGCCGTGGAGATCATGCCCGAACCCACTCCCGAGATTATTACCGTTGCAGGGCCGGTTTTCGAGCTTTCGGCTATCTTCTGGGTCGGCTTGTAGGAGTGGGAGGTGTAGTATTCCGTAGCCTGGCCGATGATTATTCCGGCCACGAGGCCCGTGATCACCGAGCATGACAGTCCGAGCCAGTTGTCGATGCCCAGCAGATAGAGTATTCCGAATGTGGCGACGGCTATCAGTGCCGAACTGAAGTTTACGCCTACGCCGAGCGAGCGGAGCAGTTCGCGCATCGAGGCGCCTTCCTTCGTACGGACGAGGAAGATTCCGATTATCGAGAGAATGATTCCCACGGCGGCGATAAGCATCGGTGCCAGTACGGCCTTCAACTGCATGTCCTCACTGCCGGCCGAAGAGAAGGCTGCGGCTCCGAGTGCGGCTGTCGCCAGGATCGAACCGCAGTAGCTCTCGTAGAGGTCGGCGCCCATACCGGCAACGTCGCCCACGTTGTCGCCCACGTTGTCGGCGATGGTTGCGGGGTTGCGCGGGTCGTCTTCGGGTATCCCGGCCTCGACCTTGCCGACGAGGTCCGCTCCCACATCGGCAGCCTTGGTGTAGATTCCGCCGCCGACACGTGCGAACAGCGCCTGCGTCGAGGCTCCCATGCCGAATGTCAGCATTGTCGTGGTTATGACAACGAGCTTCTGCGGGCCTTCGATGTCGGTGAAGAAGTTGAGAATGATATACCAGAACGAAATGTCGAGCAGCCCGAGGCCCACGACAACGAGTCCCATGACCGCACCGCTGCGGAACGCGACCTTCAGGCCGCGGTCGAGTGACTGGCGTGCGGCGTTGGCCGTGCGGGCTGACGCGTATGTGGCGGTCTTCATTCCGAAGAAACCGGCGAGACCCGAGAAGAATCCTCCGGTCAGGAAGGCGAAGGGCACCCACGGGTTCTGTACGCCGGCCCCGTAGGCCAGGTATGCAAAGAATAGCGCGAGGATCACGAAAACGATTGTTACGACCTTGTATTGTTGGCGGAGGTACGCCATGGCGCCTTTTCGTACATGGGCTGCGATTTCACGCATGCGCTCCGTGCCTTCGTCCTCGCATTTCATCATGGAGTAGAATATCCATGCCACGACAAGAGCGATGACCGACGCT
The DNA here is from genome assembly GCA_019113665.1 of Candidatus Alistipes excrementipullorum. Classification (GTDB taxonomy): domain Bacteria; phylum Bacteroidota; class Bacteroidia; order Bacteroidales; family Rikenellaceae; genus Alistipes; species Alistipes excrementipullorum. The sequence goes on along the minus strand of DXGW01000106.1, from coordinate 2,116 downwards.
GCGGGCACGAGCCAGAAAATAGGTTGAATGTTCATGTTGATATGAGGTTTTGGTTGGTATTATTTTATTACTCCCCATATGCCTGATTTGGTGGGGATACAAACAAATTTACATAAAAAATCGGAATACTGAAACTGCATTCCGATTTTTTGTGCCGTATGGCGATCGTAGTCCGTGTTACGAATGTCTGCGTGCAAGCTCGGTCTCGAGGTCGGCAATGGAGGTGCCCGTAGCCTCAAGCAGAACCAGCAGGTGATAGACAAGGTCCGATGCCTCGTAGATCATCGCTTCGCGATTGTCTGCCACGGCTTCGATGACCGTCTCTACGGCCTCTTCTCCGACTTTCTGGGCGATCTTGTTGACGCCGCGCTGGAAAAGTCTGGACGTGTATGAGCCTTCGGGCATATCCGTGTGGCGCTGTTTGATGACGCTTTGCAGATAGCGTATGAAACCCTCGTTCCCGGACTGCAAGTCGCCGAAACAGCTTGTGCTGCCGGTGTGGCATGTCGGCCCGTGCGGAATCACGCGTATGAGCAGGGTGTCGTTGTCGCAGTCGGCGGCAACAGACACGATATCGAGATAGTTGCCGCTGGTTTCACCTTTGGTCCACAGACATTGGCGTGACCGGCTGTAAAAGGTTACGCGGCCCTCGGCAAGGCTCTTCTCATATGCTTCGCGGTTCATGTAGCCAAGCATGAGGACGCGCAGCGTGCGGTCGTCCTGTATTATGGCGGGTATCAGCCCGTCGGCCGATTTGGACGAGTCGAGGTCAGAGAAAGTTTTTGCTTCGATTTTCATGATGCAGTATGTTTATAATCTGATGTTTATTCCTTGTTTATTCAATTCTTGCTTCAACGTTGGTATGAGTATCTCGCCGTAATGGAAAATACTGGCGGCCAGGGCGGCGTCGGCATGCCCTATGGTCAATACGTCGGCTATGTGCCGTATTGTACCGGCTCCGCCAGATGCTATTATCGGCACGGGCAGCCCGGCAAGACGGGCGAATACATCGCAAGGGTAGCCATTTTTTGTGCCGTCATGATCCATCGAGGTGAAGAGTATTTCTCCGGCACCGCGATCGGCGACCTCCGCGGCCCATGAGAACAGCTCCCGGTCAGTAGGTCGGCTGCCGCCGTGGGTCGTTACCACCCACCTCCCGTCAATCATGCGTGCGTCGATGGCCGCCACGATGAATTGCGCTCCGTATTTTGCCGCAATGGCGTCTATGAGCGACGGATTGGCGACCGCCGCGCTGTTGACGGTTATCTTGTCGGCACCGGCTTCGAGCAATCGGCCGGCATCGTCTACCGAAGCTATGCCGCCGCCCACCGTAAAAGGAATGTCGATGCGTGCGGCTATGCGCGAAACGAGTTCGGTGAATGTTTGCCGTCCTTCGGACGAGGCGCTGATGTCGAGATAGACGAGCTCGTCGGCCCCTTCGGCTGCATATTTGGCGCCGAGAGCCACAGGATCACCGACGTTGCGCAGGTTGCCGAAATTTATCCCCTTGACCGTGCTGCCGTCGCGTATGTCAAGGCATGGTATTATCCGTTTTGCAAGCATAGTTCTATCTCTTTCAGTGTTATACGGCCTTCATACAAAGCCTTGCCAACGATTACGCTGCATAATCCGATGTTGTTCAGCTGTTTTATGTCGTCAATGGACGATATTCCGCCGCTGACTGTTATCTCTATTGCCGGGAACTTCGCCTGCAACCCGGCATAGAGGTCTTCGGCCGGGCCGCACAACATTCCGTCACGTGAAATGTCGGTGCAGATGACATGCGCAATGCCGTGTGGTACAAATGTCCGTATCAGTTCTTCTGCGGTGGTGCCCGTATCCTCAAGCCAACCCTGTACGGCTACGACACCGTTGCGAATATCCGCTCCGAGGACTATCTTTCCGCCGCCAAACTCGTCTATCCACGAAGCGAACTCTTCGGGCTGCCATATGGCAATGCTGCCGCCGATCGCACGCTCGGCCCCGGCTGCAAATACATTCTGCAGCGACTGCCGGCTCTTGATCCCTCCGCCGTACTCTATCGATAACCCGGTATGTGCCGACAGGCGTTCGAGCACATGCAGGTTGCGCGGTTCGGAGGCCTTTGCACCGTCGA
>DXGW01000105.1 GCA_019113665.1 Candidatus Alistipes excrementipullorum | reverse complement strand
ATTCTTTTGCGGCTTTTCGGTCTCCTGAAGTATGAACTTGAACGGGAGTATCAGTTTGACATCGATCTTTTTGCCGTCGGCATCGCGTCCGGGCTTCCATGCGGGTGCCTGGCTCATTATCCTCATGATCTCGTCGGAGAGCGGCTTGCCGGGTGATTGCAGTATCTTGATGTCCTTGACTTTGCCGTTTTTGCCCACCGTGAATTCCGCTACGACCGTACCGTCGATCTTTTGTTCGCGGGCCAGCTGGGGATAGCGTATGTGTGTCAACACCCACATGCGGAACTCCTCCACGCCGCCGCCTTTGAATTCAGGCATGCTGCCGGCTGCGGCTTTTGCCGTCTCCGCCGGGCTCCCGGCCTGTGAGGGGGCGGAAGCCTTGCGCAGGCTGATCTCGATTACCCCGTTTTTGGCGGCATCGCCGTATTTTTCGGTGGATTGCGCCCCCTTGAGCACTGTTATCGATGCAATGTCGTTCGGCGAGATCGAATTGATCTCGAATCCCTTCTCCATCACTTTGCCGTCGACCACGATCATTACTGCGTTGAGGTCGAGGTTGCTCTTGAAGCCGCCTGTACCCGATGATACGACGCTCATGTTTTCGAAGCCGCCGGTTACGAGGGTGAGCGTGTCCCCGGCGATCTTCATCTTCGATGCGGCCTGCTCCATCTGTTCGGCCGCCTTTTCCATATTCACGGCTGCCTGTTTCATGCTCTCGGAGCCGTCGTCCGCAATGTCTACCTTGACCTGCGGGGCCTTGACCGTCGTGATCTTGATCACGCCGTCGGCATCTTTGCGGCCATACCCGGCAACGGCTTCCGGTTTCTTGATCACTGTTACCGACTCGATGTATGCAGCGTCGAGCGATCCGATCTTGAAACTCTCGGGCATGACCGTGCCGTCGAGGACGATTACAGGTTTTTCGAGCGTCTTGCCCTCGCAGTCGAGCTGCTCACGGGCCTTGCGTTCGCTGTCGAGCTCGATGTCGCTCTTGAGGTCTATCATTATCACGCCGCGGGCAATTTCATCGTCGGTGAGGTTCAGCGCCTTGAGCTCCTCGGCGTTCGGGTCCTTGAATACGAACACGCTCTTTATGGAGCTCGTGTCGAGCGATTCCAGGGCTTCGGGGTCGAGGCTTATCTGCCCGTTGACGATATATACCGGGCCTGCGGGCTCTCCCTGCAGGGTTGTCTGCGACACGGCCTTAGGTTGTTGCGTGTCGGCGCCCGTTATTGTTATCGTTGAGGTCGCGGTCGTCTGCGGCTTTTGTGCCGGATTCTCGGCGAAGCGTATTTCGGCCGCTCTGGTGGTGAACGAGAATGCCGCCACAAGTCCGGCCGTTACCGGAATAATTGTTGCCATTCGCAGCAGGGCGTGCCTGCCGTCTTTTTGTGAAGTCATCATTTTCAGTCTCTTTTTGGTTAATGAATCGCGCAGCCCGTTGGCTATTTCCGGACTATAGCCGAACAGGTGTTTGAGTAGTGTCGTAACATATTCCGAGGCATTGCACCCGCCTGCGATGGCGTCGCGGTCGGCTTCGTACTCCTCGACCTCGACCAGACGCCGCGCCGCTATCCATACGAAGGGATTCCACCACAGAAGCGCCTTGAGAAGCTCCATGGCCATGCGCTCGACCGAATGTCGGTGCGCTATGTGGCTTGCCTCATGTGCAATTATCGTGTGCATGTCGGCCTCGGGGGTGTCGGCCGCCACGTATATCGTGCGGAAGAACGAGAACGATGCTATGTGCTGCCGTGTGCGCACGATGTCGAAACGTCCGCACGGGGTGCGTTCGCCGCCGCGTTTCAGGCGCCGTATGCGCAGCAACTGCGCCGTCATCACGGCCGCCATTACCGCTACTCCGACGATGTAGAAAATCAACGCAACGGTTGTGGCGTCGATGCTCGTGCCGGCCTGCCCGGCAACGGCCTTGCCCATGGCCTCCTCCGTTACGGAGGTTGTCGGCTGCAGGTATATCACCTCGCCTTTCCATACGGGTATGCGCAGCATCGGTATGACCGTTGCGACGATCATTGCCGCGGGGAGGTAGATGCGGCACCAGATGAAGCGTACGCGGCGTTCGAGCAGTGCGGCATAGAGGCCCAGCAGCACTCCGCTGCAGGCCAGAGCCTCGAGCATGTATATTACCAGATCCTTCATGGCGACGGTAGGGTTGTCAGCCCCGCTTGATCTTTTCGACTATTTCGAGGATCTCGTCCATCTCCTTGACCGAAATGTTCTCCTTCTGCGAGAAGAACGACACCATCTGCGACAGCGAACCGTCGAAATAGTTCGACAGCATCGAACGCATCTTGTTGCCGGCGTAGTCCTCCTTGCTTACGAGCGGGAAGTAGCGGTGGCTCTTGCCCACGGCCTCATGCCTTACGAAACCCTTGTTCTCGAGTATCTTGATGAATGTGGCTACGGTGGTGTACTTGGGTTTGGGCTCCTCCATGCGGGCTATGATGTCGTTTACGACTCCCGAGCCGATGCTCCACAATATCTGCATCACCTCCTCTTCTCCGCGTGTCAGTTCGAGTATCTTCTTTGCCATGGCTTATGTTTTTATTTTGTTTGTGTTTCTGTTTCTGTTTCCGGTGCCGGCCGGCTGTCGCGTGTATGGATATGGCGTGTCGCCGGCTTTCGTATGACAAATGTATATCTAAAAATTTAGAAGACCAAATATTTTTACTAAAAAATTAGATTTAACGGCAAAAAAATATTGCCGCGTCTGTATGATGATGTGGCAATATTCTTGTTTACAGTTGTTTGTGTCTTTGATGCAATTCGCCGGCCATTGACGGGGCATTGTGGCGTCACGGGGTGGCGCGGTCTACGGTTATGGTGAATCCTCCGGGTGCGAGATATGAGTTTGCGCTGCCGTCGTATGCAAGTCCGCTGAGAACCAGTGTGCCGTATTCGCAGCCGGGCTCTACCGTAACGGTGATATTGGTCGGGGAGTTCACCGTGACGGTGCACGCGCCGAAATCGCCGACCACGGGATACTGTTCGCTGTGGCCGTACATTATGTCCATATGGCAGGGTTTGCCGTATATCTCCGTCGCGGGGGTCTGGTCGAGGCGGTCGAGACTTATGTACGCCAGGTCGCCGCTTGCAAGCATGCGCTGCGACCCGCCGTCGGGCCCGAACACGAGTACGGTGGGGATGAAAATCAGAAAATCGTAGGCGCCGTCGCCGTCGGACGAATACGATGCCTGACTCTTGTTGCATGAGGCGGCAAGCAGCGGCAGCGTGCACAGCAATATGTAAAATGCGCGTTTCATGGTATTTGCGATCGTGTTTGCGAATATTTGCCAAAGTTAGTTAAAATCGTCCGATTCCAGGCAAGGTTTTGAGGATTTCAGCATGAATATCGCACCCTGCATGCGTTCCGTTGGCCGCCGCTGTCGCCGAGGTAAAATAATCGCGCCGGGTTGCGTATTCGGATTAAATTCGTACCTTTGTAAAAGGGAGACGGTGCCCGCGGCATAACGGGCCGCAACGGGACAGACCGTACTGCGGCGCCTCCCCGTACGAATGAAAAATATCGGAAAATTATGGCTGTGTTCAAAGTCGAGGGCGGTTATCGCCTCAAGGGCGAGATAACCCCGCAGGGCGCCAAGAACGAGGCGCTGCAGATTCTGTGTGCCACGCTCCTTACGGAGGAGCGCGTTGTCGTGCACAACATTCCGCGTATTCTGGACGTCATGCAGCTTATCGAGCTGCTGCGTTCGATGGGTGTCGAGGTCGAGGAGCTCTCGGAGGATACCTTCTCGTTCCGCGCCAAGGACATAAACCTCGACTACCTGCGCAGCGACGACTACCAGCGCCGTTGCCGCCGTCTGCGCGGTTCGGTAATGATGGTGGGGCCGCTGCTGGCGCGTTTCGGCGTGGGGTATGTTCCCAAGCCGGGCGGAGACAAGATCGGACGCCGCCGTCTGGACACCCACTTCCTCGGTTTCCAGAAACTCGGGGCGAAGTTCGACTTCGACCGTTCGGAGGGCTTCTTCTCGGTTGAGGCCGACCGGTTGAAGGGGTGCTACATGTTACTGGACGAGGCGTCGGTCACGGGTACCGCCAACATCGTCATGGCGGCGGTGCTTGCCAAGGGCACCACGACCATCTACAACGCAGCCTGCGAACCCTACATACAGCAGTTGTGCCGCATGCTCAACCGCATGGGTGCGCGAATTTCGGGCATTGCATCGAACCTGCTGACCATCGAGGGCGTCGAGTCGCTCGGGGGCACCGAGCATACGATGCTGCCTGACATGATCGAGGTGGGCAGCTTCATCGGCATGGCGGCCATGAACCAGTCGGAGCTGACCATCAAGAACGTGTCTTATGACAATCTGGGCATCATACCGGCGCAGTTTGCGCGTATGGGTATACGTTTCGAGCAGCGCGGCGATGACATCTACATACCCGAGCAGGACCATTACAGCATCGAGAGCTTCATCGACGGGTCGATCATGACCATTGCCGACGCTCCGTGGCCGGGCCTTACGCCCGACCTGCTGTCGATCTTCCTTGTGGTGGCGACGCAGGCCAAGGGGGCCGTGCTCATTCACCAGAAGATGTTCGAGAGCCGACTCTTCTTCGTCGACAAGCTTATCGACATGGGGGCCCAGATCATACTTTGCGACCCGCACCGTGCCACGGTCATAGGCCATGACCACCGCATACGTCTTCGTGCCACGCGCATGACTTCGCCGGACATACGTGCCGGAGTGGCGCTGCTCATCGCGGCGATGAGCGCCGACGGTACGAGCATCATACAGAATATCGACCAGATCGACCGCGGCTACCGCGACATCGACGGCCGCCTGAATGCGCTGGGGGCACATATCACCCGACTTGAAGAGTGTTAGGACGGTACCGGCCTTTATGGTCGGGACGTTATGGCGCCGGCTCTCCATTTCCGCGGTGGTGGGGCTGCCGGAGTGTGCCGGGGCCGATGCGGATACATTCTGAAGCGGGCAGGAGGGCGTGACGGCCCGGCCGGACGTGTAAAAGGACTTTATAGAAAAATATATACGGAAAATGTTTTTGGAAAATGCAAGCCGCAAGGGCTGGATCGAGGTCATATGCGGCTCGATGTTCTCGGGTAAGACCGAGGAGCTCATACGCCGTCTGAAACGTGCGAAGTTCGCCAATCAGAGGGTTGAAATATTCAAACCGTGTGTCGATACGCGTTACTCCGAGGAAGAGGTCGTGTCGCA
>DXGW01000009.1 GCA_019113665.1 Candidatus Alistipes excrementipullorum | reverse complement strand
ATTCGCGTGCCGGTCTGGTGAAACTTTACAATGGCCAGACTGGTTCGGTAACCTTCCTCGGTACGGTGTCGCCTGCGGGCGGTAACCTCAAGGAGCCCGTTACCGAGTCGACGAAGAAGGCGGCGCGCTGCTTCTATGCCTTGTCGCAGGGCCGTGCCGACTCGAAGCGCTACCCGGCCATCGACCCGATCGACTCCTACTCGAAGTACCTGGAGTATCCCGAGATCCGCGAGTATCTCGACGGCCATATCGAGAAGGACTGGGTTGACCGCGTGTACGAGGGCAAGACCATCGTGCAGCGAGGTAAGGAGGCCAACGACCAGATCAACATTCTGGGCGACGACGGCGTGCCGGTAGAGTACCACGAGCGTTTCTGGAAGGGCGAGCTCATCGACTTCGTGATCCTGCAGCAGGACGCATTCGACGAGATCGACGCCAACTGCCCGCTCGAGCGTCAGAAGATGATGTATGAGATGGTACTCGACGTATGCCACAGGAATTTCGGATTTAACGACTTCGAGGAGTGCTCGCAGTTCTTCAAGTCGCTTATCAACCTCTTCCGTCAGATGAACTACTCGGAGTGGCAGTCCGACAAGTTCAACGATTACAAGGGCCAGATCGAAAAGCTGGTTAACGATAAAGTCGCTAAATAAGTCCGCGCTATGACAACACGTGCATTTCAGAAAGTATATACCAAGATAGACAACATTACCAAGGCGACCGTGACGTTGCGTGCCACGGGCGTGGGTAATGACGAGCTGGCCACTGTCGGAGGCAAGCTGGCCCAGGTCGTAAAGATCATGGGCGACAACGTTACGCTTCAGGTGTTCGCCGGAACCGAAGGTCTTCAGACCGATTCGGAGGTGGTATTCCACGGCGAGCCGCCGAAGTTGAAGGTTTCGGACAACCTGGCCGGACGTTTCTTCAACGCCTATGGCGAACCGCTCGAAGGCGGTGAGCAGATCGAGGGCGAATCGCGCGAGATCGGCGGCCCGACGGTCAACCCGTTCAAGCGCAAGCAGCCGTCGGAACTGATCGCTACCGGTATTGCCGGTATCGACCTTAACAATACCATCGTGTCGGGACAGAAGATTCCGTTCTTCGCCGATCCCGACCAGCCCTACAACGCCGTGATGGCCAACGTGGCACTGCGTGCCAAGGCCGACAAGATCATTCTCGGCGGCATGGGTCTTACAAACGACGACTTCCTCTACTTCAAGCAGGTGTTCGAGAACGCCGGTGCGCTGGACCGTATCGTGTCGTTCGTGAACACTACGGAGAACCCTCCCGTCGAGCGTCTGCTCGTTCCGGACATGGCCCTGACGGCTGCCGAGTATTTCGCCGTTGACAAGGGCGAGAAGGTGCTGGTGCTGCTGACCGACATGACGCTCTATGCCGATGCGCTGGCCATCGTGTCGAACCGTATGGACCAGATCCCGTCGAAGGACTCGATGCCCGGATCGCTCTATTCGGATCTCGCGAAGATCTACGAGAAGGCCGTACAGCTGCCCAACGGCGGTTCGATCACCATCATTGCCGTGACGACGCTTTCGGGCGGCGACATCACGCACGCCGTGCCCGACAACACCGGTTACATCACCGAGGGACAGCTGTTCCTCCGCAACGATACCGATACGGGTAAGGTCATCGTCGACCCGTTCCGTTCGCTGTCGCGTCTGAAGCAGCTGGTTATCGGCAAGAAGACCCGCGAAGACCACCCGCAGGTTATGAATGCCTGCGTACGTCTGTATGCCGATGCGGCCAATGCCAAGACCAAACTCGAGAATGGTTTCGACCTGTCGGATTACGACGAGCGTGCACTGAAGTTCGCCCACGACTATTCGGAGAAGCTGCTGTCGATCGACGTCAACATCGATATCGACCAGATGCTCGACACGGCGTGGACGCTCTTCGCTAAATACTTCACCAAGGAAGAGGTGGCCATCAAGGCCGACCTGATAGCCAAGTATTGGAAAGCATAACGACCGATGGCAATCAAATTTCAATACAACAAGACTTCGCTCGGCGAGCTCGGCAAACAGCTGAAGATGCGCCAGAACGCCCTCCCTACGATCAAGAGCAAGGAGAGCGCCCTGCGTTCCGAGGTCAAAAAGGCGAAGAACTCCGCACAGCAGTATCTGGAGCAGTTCGAGCGTGCGTCGCGCGAATACGACTACATGGTATCGCTGTGGGGGGAGTTTGATTGTACGTTGCTTCGCATCGCCGACGTGGATCTGGCGACGCAGAAGATTGCCGGCGTGAAGATCCCGGTACTCGGCGGCGTACGCTTCGAGGAGCGGCCATACGACCTCTTCTCGTCGCCGTTGTGGTACTCGGACGGGGTTGCCATACTGAAAAAACTGGCCGAGTTGGGCATCGAATACGAGGTCTACAACCGACGTATGGAGTTGCTCGACCATGCACGCCGCAAAACCACTCAGAAGGTGAACTTGTACGAGAAGGTGCAGATACCCGGGTACGAGGACGCCATACGCAAGATCAAACGCTTTATGGAAGATGAGGAGAACCTCTCCAAGTCTGCCCAGAAGATAGTAAAAACTCGTCAGCAACAGGCCGCGGAGGGGTCGATGTCATGATAGCTAAAATGTCGAAATACGATTTTGTCCTCTATGCGGGACAGAGTGCCGATTTCATCGAGCGCCTGCGCGAACTCGGCCTTGTCGATATTACGACTGGCGGGTGGGAACCCGCCGAGGAGGACCGCCAGCTGCTTGCCGATATAGAGGCACATGTGAAGGCCGAGGATTTCCTGAAGGCTTTCCGTGCGGACGAACGCTATGTCGCCGGCCAGCCCATGGCTGCCGGGACCGACGTCTTCGGGGAGTACACAGCCTTGCAGCAGCGTGCTGCCGAACTGAAGGCCGAGATCGGCCGTCTGTCGAAAATCGTGGCCGAGTGGGCGCCGTGGGGCGACTTCTCGACCGAGACGGTAGGCAAGCTCGCAACGGAAGGCATCGTCCTGCGTTTCTTCACGACCCAGAAGAGCACGTTCGAACGTTATGAGGCGGAATGGAACGAGAGTTACAATATCTCGGTCATAGAGCAGACCGGAGGTACCGTCTATTTCGTGGTAGTGACACGTCCGGGCGATGAGATCGAACTCGATGCCATGGAGGTGAAGCTTCCGCAGATGGACGCTTCGGCGGCATCGAAACGTATCGCGCAGCTCGAAGGCGAGGTGTCGGGACTCGATGCCGCGTTGTCACGCTGCGCCGATTCGGTCAGTGTGATCGAGGCCGAGACTGCGGCACTGAAGGAGCGCCTGCAGGGAGTCAAGGTTCAGGCTACGGCAAAACCCGAAGCCGACGGAGCGTTGCTCGTCATGGAGGGCTGGGCCGTGAAGGAGACTTCGGACAAGGTCGACGCGCTGTTGGACGAATATCCCAACGTGGTGTATATCAAGAGCAACCCCACGCCCGAGGACGATACTCCGGTGAAACTCAAGAACGGCTGGTTCGCCCACATATTCGAGTTCGTAGGCAACATGTATGCACTGCCGAAGTACGGCACGATTGACCTTACGCCGTTCTTCGCGCCGTTCTACATGCTTTTCTTCGGAATCTGTCTCAATGATGCCGGTTACGGACTGATCCTGCTGGCCCTGGGTCTCACGATGCTCCGCAAGAGCAAGACCCCGACCATGAAGCAGGCTTCGTGGTTCGCCACGATGTGTGCCGTGGCGACGATCCTGTTCGGAGGCTTCTGCGGTTCGTTCTTCGGAATGAGCATGTCGGAATGGTTCCCCGGTGTGCACTTCTTCGATTTCCAGAACAAGTTCTTCACGATAGCCCTGGCCATAGGTCTCGTACAGATAATCTTCGGTATGATACTCAAGGTCGCGCTCATTTGCAGCACGGTAGGGTTCAGGTATTCGCTGTCGACTCTCGGCTGGGTGATAATCGTCGTATCGGCCTGCCTGGCCATGGGACTGCCCATGCTTGACGAGAGTTGGGTCATACCGTTCTTCACCTCGTCGTCGCCGGCATTCTATGCGGCTCTCGGCATCGGTGCGGTATTGATGTTGTTCTTCAATTCTCCGGGCAAGAACATTTTCGTGAACTTCGGTTCGGGACTTTGGGATACGTACAACAACATTACCGGTATCCTGAGCGACGTGCTGAGCTATATCCGTCTGTTCGCCATCGGACTGTCGGGAGGCGTGCTCGCACTGGTGTTCAACTCGCTTGCGGCCGGCTTCGTTCCCGAGGGTGCGAATATCTTCGTGCGGCTGCTGGTGATGATACCGATACTGCTCATCGGCCACGGCATCAACATGTTCATGTCCACGATCTCGTCGTTCGTTCACCCGATGCGACTGACATTCGTCGAATTCTATAAAAATGCGGGCTTCGAGATGTCGATGCGTACGTTCGAACCCCTGCGCAAACTGAATCAAACAAACAAATAAACAATAACAAAAACTCAAAATCTCAATTATGGAAACAACAGCATTGGTAATGGCCTACGTGGGTGTAGCCCTGATGGTAGGTCTGGCCGGCTTAGCCTCGGCCATCGGTACTTCGATCGCCGGAATGGCAGCCGTGGGCGCCATGAAAAAGAACAGCGGAGCCTTCGGTAGCTACATGGTATTGTCGGCACTGCCCGGTTCGCAGGGCCTTTACGGATTCGTCTGCTTCTTCATTGTTCAGGGCTTCCTGACCAACCCGACGATGTTGCAGGGTGTAGCCATATTCGGTGCCGGTCTGATTGTCGGCCTGGTAAACTTCGCGGCCTCCATCTATCAGGCAAAGGTCTGCGCCAACGGTATTGCCGCTATCGGCAACGGTCACGACGTTATGGCCAAAACCCTTATTCTGGGTGCATTCCCCGAGTTGTACGCCATTCTGACGGTTGCTGCTACGTTCCTCATCACGAGCCTCGTAAAATAGTTTCTGCGGTTCGGAACCATGTTGCGGCGGGAATTTCCCGCCGCAACTGTTTTATGTGGTGTTGCCGAATGTTGAA
>DXGW01000104.1 GCA_019113665.1 Candidatus Alistipes excrementipullorum | reverse complement strand
TCGACCGCATCCAACTCTCGAAAGAGATCAGGAAGGCTTCATCAATCTGTCCGAACGCATAATCCAGTGGTTTGTCCTTGTGGAAGGATCGCAAGACATGGTAGGAGTTCCGATAGGCATAAGCATTACCTACCGCACCATCCTGTTTGAGTTGCTCAATGGTTCTCAAATAGAAATGTTCGACAGTTTCCGACTGGATTTGCTCTCTGGATTGCTCATTGACAAGTGTTTGAGCGGTATAATTCTCATTGTTGGCGCTCTTCTCCAACAGTTTGGTTTGATACTCGGTCTTAACTTTCAGGATAATCTGCTGGATATACTTGCGGTCTGGGCACTTGGGCTTGGGTTCGTTGCGGTCGAAATCCCAATTTGACGGATGAACCGACACACCCAGACTCTTCATTGTCCGTTTGCGGTCTTTTGTTATGCGCAACATGAGCGGATGCTCCCCGTTGGCGAGGGTCTTACTTTTGAAACAAATGACTGAAATTGTAGCGTCCATAGTCTTTTAGCGGTTTACACCACGGTTTACACGCCCTGCGTAGAATGCCGTATAAATAGGGATGGATGCCACAGGCCAAGACAAACATCAACAACAAAAAAGTCTGACAATCTTTTGATTGTCAGACTTTTACCTGGTCGGGATGACTGGATTCGAACCAGCGACAACACGCCCCCCAGACGTGTACTCTAACCGGGCTGAGCTACATCCCGAACTGTTTGGGTGTGCAAATATAGTAATTTTTAAGATACGGTATCCATTTACCCGATATTTTTTTCTAATTTTGTGTGTCATGAACATCTCGAAACGAATAATAATACTTTCAAGCATCGTCCTTGCGGCATGTGCAAACCGCTCAACGGCCTCTCTCGACGAGTTTTCGGAAATAAAATACGAACCGCAATACGCTTCGGGATTCAGGATAACCGAAGCCGACAACCGTCAAAGTTCCGTAATCGAGATAACAAACCCATGGCAGGGTGCCGAAGATTACCGGCAAACCGTTTTCATATCCCGCAACGGAGAGATGCCTCCCGCGGCATTCGGCGGACAGACTGTCAAGGCACCGGTAGAACGTGTCGTATGCCTCTCGTCAAGTTATATTGCAATGTTCGACGCTCTCGGCAAGATGGAGAATGTCGTCGGTGTCTCGGGCATGGATTTCATATCGAACGAATATGTAACAGCCCATCGCAACCGTATCGGCGACGTGGGCTATGACTCGAACATCGACTTCGAGATGATGCTGGCCATGCGCCCCGATGTCGTACTGCTTTACGGCATAGCGGGCGAAGAGACCCGCCTGACCTCAAAACTCGGAGAACTGGGCATACCTTATATGTATATGGGAGACTACGTCGAGAACTCCCCTCTCGGCAAAGCCGAATGGATACATGTCGTTGCCGAACTTACGGACCGCTGCGAAGAGGCTGATTCACTGTTCGGACGCATCACCGACGATTATGAGAAGCTGGCCGAAAAGGTCCGCACACACCTCTCCGGACAGCACGGGAAGATGCCGCAGGTGATGCTGAACACCCCCTACCGTGACATCTGGTTCATGCCCTCGGCCGAGAGCTACATGGTACGCCTGATTCGCGATGCGGGTGGCGAGACCTATACACCGGCGGAAAAGGGCTCGGCCTCCATTCCCGTTGATCTCGAAAAAGCCTATCTTCTGGCCTCCGAAGCCGACGTCTGGCTGAATACGGGCGCCAGCAACACCCTGTCTGAACTGAAGGCACAGAATCCGAGGTTCGCACAGATGCCCGTGGTCAGGAACCGGCGCGTATACAACTGCAACCGCCGACGCACGCCGGCCGGCGGCTCGGACTTCTGGGAATCGGGCATAGTCCACCCCGACATTGTCCTGCGCGACCTCGTAACGATACTCCACCCGGAGATAATCGAGTGCGAGCCATACTACTACGAACAACTGCAATAGCTGATGAACCGCCGCAATACGATACTCTTCCCTGCGCTGGCTGCAATAGCCGCAATACTCTTCCTGCTCGACCTTGCGGTAGGCTCGACGCCCATACGGCTGCACGACGTATGGGCGGCACTGACCGGCGGCGAATGCGAGGCGACCATACGCGACATAGTGCTCAAGATCCGTCTTACAAAGGCCACGACGGCCGTACTTGCCGGAGCTGCGCTGTCGGCCAGCGGCCTTCAGATGCAGACGCTTTTCCGCAATCCGCTTGCAGGGCCGTACGTACTCGGCGTAAGTTCGGGCGCAAGTCTCGGCGTAGCCATCTTCCTGCTGGGGGCACCGCTTATCGGCGCGGGCCTGCCGCCCGTAATGCAGATGCTCGGCACGGCCGGAGCAGCATGGATCGGCGCCGGCATCATACTGATGGCGGTAATGGCCCTGAGCCGGCGCATCAAGGACATAATGGTGATACTCATTCTCGGCATGATGGTCGGATCGGCAATCGGCGCCGTCGTCGAGATACTGCAATACCTCAGCAACGAAAACGCGCTCAAGTCGTTCGTCGTATGGACGATGGGGTCGCTTGGCGACATCACGGCCACACAGCTGCAGTTCGTCGCGCCGGTGACGGTTGCGGGGCTGCTCATATCCGTTGCCCTGATCAAACCGCTTAACCTGCTGCTGCTCGGCGAAAACTACGCCCGCACGATGGGACTCGACATAGTGCGTTCACGCCGCCTGATATTCGTATCGACGACACTGCTCGCCGGAACCATAACAGCCTTCTGCGGCCCGATAGGGTTCATCGGACTGGCCGTGCCGCACCTGGCGCGCATGATATTCGCCTCGGCAGACCACCGCACGCTGATGCCGGCCTCAATGCTCGCCGGCGTAACCGTCATGCTGCTATGCGACATAGTATCGAAACTTCTGACACTCCCCATAAATACCATAACGGCACTGATGGGTATTCCGATCGTGATATTCGTCGTGGTGCGCAACCGATCGATCGTGTAATGATAAGGCTTGACAACATATCCCTGGGATACGGCGCACGCCGCCTGCTCGACGGAGTCTCAGCGACCTTCGAGAAAGGTACACTGGCAGCCCTGCTCGGGCGCAACGGAGCCGGTAAAAGCACGCTTCTGCGTGCCATGGCCGCCCTCGGGCGCATCGACAGCGGAACCATAAGCATCGGCGGGCACGACGTATCGAAGATGCGTCCCGAAGAGATAGCACGCAGCGTAGGATTCGTAACCACGGACAAGATACGCATAGCCAATCTCACGTGCGAGGACGTGGTCTCGCTCGGACGCGCCCCCTACACCAACTGGATAGGACGCATGCAGGAGGCGGACCGGCAGATCGTGGCCGACGCCCTCGAACAGGTAGGCATGGGAGACTTCGCCCGCAAAACCATGGATTCGATGTCCGACGGAGAGTGCCAGCGCATAATGATAGCCCGCGCGCTGGCGCAACAGACACCCGTAATACTGCTCGACGAACCGACGGCATTTCTCGACCTGCCGACACGCCATGAGGTTTGTGCATTGCTGCAGCGCCTTGCGCACGAAGAGGGCAAGACCATCATATTTTCGACACATGATCTGGACATAGCCATGGCCCGCAGCGATGCCATGGTGCTGATCGACTCCCCCGCCCTCATCATGATGCCCACCGGCGAAATGCGCCGCAGCGGACATCTGGAAAGGCTCTTCGGAATAGGCAGGGAATAATCGCAGAGATACGGATACAAAAAAAGAACGGGCAACAGGTGTTGTCCGTTCGTGATCTTGATGGAGCCGGCCGCATCGACGGCCTTTCCTCCTGACAGA
The DNA here is from genome assembly GCA_019113665.1 of Candidatus Alistipes excrementipullorum. Lineage (GTDB taxonomy): Bacteria > Bacteroidota > Bacteroidia > Bacteroidales > Rikenellaceae > Alistipes > Alistipes excrementipullorum. The sequence goes on along the minus strand of DXGW01000104.1, from coordinate 133 downwards.
CGCCGACTAAAGAGCGTTTACGTGAAGCTGAATCGCACTCTTGAGGTTACCGGCCTTGTTCTTGTGAACGATATGCTCTTTTGCGAGCTTGTCCAGCATGGCGGTTACCTTCGGAAGCAGAGCCTCGGCAGCA
>DXGW01000103.1 GCA_019113665.1 Candidatus Alistipes excrementipullorum | reverse complement strand
ATGCCGAGGCGTTCGCCTTTGGCTATCGTCAGCGACAGGTCGTGTATGACGTCGCGGTCGCCGTCGGCAAAACGGAACGACAGGCTGTCGATACGTATCTCGTGCCTGAAATCGAACCTTTCGGACGATGCGTCGACCGAGGTGTCGATGTCGTCGATGTGTTCGTCGCGTATGATCGGAATGGTGTATCGGTTGTAGCGCAGCGAGGCCCACGAGCCCATGATGTTGCGTATCGACGGCATCAGCCGCAGTGCAGCCACGGCGAATACGCCGAAGAGTATCTTTATCTGGTTGCCTTCGATCCCGAGATTGGCGAGTACCATCAGCGACAGTCCGACCGCCAGTCCCGTTTCGGTGAACATCTGCGGGAGCATCGACAGCGTGGCGTTCTTCGAGCGCACCTCCACCACCTCGTCCATCGCCTTGTCGAAGCGTGCGAGCATCTGCGGGAAGGCATTGCATATCTCAATGTCGGCATAGCCGCGATAGGTATCTATCACGCTGCGGGTCTTGGCCCGCTGGGCCCTGTTCTCGGCTTCGCCGTAGGAGTTGAGGCGGTTGCGAACCATTCTGACATAGAGCCATACGGCCGGCAGGAAAATGACGACTATGAGCACGGCCGCCACGACGTTGTAGAACGCCAGCGCCACGAAGAGCAGCATGAACAGCGTCGCTTCGCTGAATATCACGGCCATGGGACGCAGTACGCCGGCCACGAATGTGAGGCTCACGACGTTGACGTTGCGGGAGAGTACGGCCGAGTTGCGGCTCTTGATGAATGACAGTCCCCGGTTGTGGTAGTTGATATAGAGCCTGCGCGAGAGGTACCTGTACATGTCGTAGATGTAGTCCCTTTCGGTACGGTATAGCCATAGCCCGAGCAGCGATTTGGCCGCGATGAAGATTACGACGGCCGCGCAGACCGCCGCCACGAACCAGCCGGTGCTTTCGAACCCGCCGGCTTCGTAGAGGCTGTTGAGTATGCGGTTGCCGTGTATGCTTTCCGGATCGAGAATCAATACCAGCACGGGCAACAGCATGGCGAGCCCGAGGAAGTTGAGCAGACCGCGCATGAAGATGGTTGCGATGACCCATACTCCTTTGCGGCGGAACGGCTTCGGTATCGTATCGGAAGCGAATATTTTCATGACTACAAAGATATTGTTTTTTTTGAAAATCGGCCGTGAAATATGTACATTTGCGTAATGGCAAGTGTGCGTTCCATCGGATTTATCCTGTTTTTGGTGCTGTCGCTGTTTGCGGCCGGATGCGGTGACCGCAAAAACGAGGGCGGCAACGAGGCATTGCTGCGCGAACTCGACCGCGCGGTGGCCGGACGCCATCTGCTTGAGGAGCCCAAGCTCCGCCGCATCGACTTTCTGAAACGAGAGCTCCGCACGTCAGCGCCGCAGCGACGTATGGATATCTGCTTCAGGCTCTGCAACGAATACCGTTACTACAATATCGACTCGGCCGTGCTCTACGTCCGGCGCATGAAACAGCTTGCCGCCTCGTCGCGCGAACCGCGCATGATGGCGCAGGCACGCCTGATGATGTCCATGGTCTATCCGATCGCCGGCCGCGAGAGCGATGCCTTGCGCGAACATGCGCTTGTCGACACGTCGTATCTGACTCCGACGGAGATGATCGACTACCTGAATACCGGCCGTACGCTCGCAGCCACCATGCGGCAGCGCTCCGACAACGATTCGTTGAGACGCCGTTATTCCGAACTTATCGACAGCTATGGTAGGCGACGGCTCGAAATCACTGCTCCCGATTCGCCGGAACACGGCTGGTTTACAGGTGTCGAACTTTTTGGCCGGGGAGAGTATGACGGGGCATTTGACTCATTTGCCGGAGCTTTCGATACGGCCACGGACCCGCACCTGCGTGCGCGAATAGCTTATGAGTGGTCTCTGTGCTGCTCGGCCATGGGCGACCTGGAGAATTATGAGCGTCTGCTTGCCGTTTCGTCGCTCAACGACCTGCATGCGGCGGTCAAGGAGTATATTTCGCTGCCGAGACTCGCCATTCTGCTCTTCGAACGCGGCGATGTCGAGCGCGCGAACCGTTACATGCGCTGCACGATGGAGGACCTTCTCTTCTGCAACCACAACTCGCGTGTGCTGCAGTTCTCCGCCTCGAACGAGGCTATCAGCGCGGCTTTTGCCGACGTCATGGCTTCGCGCCGCCACATAGCCATCGCCATGGTCATTGCCGTCAGCCTCTTTGCCGCAGCGGTGGTACTGGCCCTGCGCTGGGCCCTGCAGCAGAAACGGCGCGTGCAGGCCGTGAATGCCGATCTGTCGGTTGCAAACGAGATGCTTGTGTCGCGCAATGCCGAACTCTCGGACCTCAATATCCGTCTTCGTGACATCAACGACCGTCTGACCGATGCAAACCGCATCAAGGAGCAGTATGTGGGGCATTACATGGATCTGTGCTCGTCGTACATAGGCAAGATCGACGAGTACCGCCACCGACTTAACAAGACGGTGAATGCCGGCGGTGTCGAGGCCGTGAAGCGTGAGTTGATGTCGCCCGATTTTGCCGATCGCGAGCGGCGCGAGTTCTACCGCATGTTCGACTCGACGTTCCTCGACATCTTCCCCGACTTTGTCGACAGGGTGAACGCCCTGCTTGTCGAGGGCGAGCGTTTCAAACCCAAATCCGGACGTACGCTCAATACCGAGTTGCGTATCCTTGCCGTGATCCGTCTCGGCATTACCGACAGCGTCAAGATTGCCTATTTCCTGAACTGTTCGCTCTCGACGATCTACAACTACCGCACTAAAATGCGCAATGCGGCCATTGGCGACCGTGACGGTTTCGAGGCTGCCGTGCAGCGTATCATGCCCGAACAACTACATAATAGGCACTGATTCGGTTGGCTAAATCGCTGTCGTACAGCGGTATCTTATTTGCGGCGCGCTACAATTGTCGGCGGGTTGCTCCTTGAAGGCGATTTTTATGGTAACTTTGTGTTCGGAGCAAAAACAGATAACCAATCATAAATCTACAACCCTATGAAAAGTCTCAGATTATTTTTGTGTATGGCCGTGGCCCTGGCATGCGGACACGTCTCCGTGTCGGCGCAGGAGGACCCGCGTGCCGACGAACGGGCCGTTGTCGTATCGGGCAATGCCCGCTTTACAGTGCTCACGCCGCGCATGATCCGCATGGAGTGGAGTGCCGACGGAGTCTTCGAGGACCGTGCCACGCTGACGTTCGTCAACCGCAAGCTGCCGGTTCCGGCATTCAAGGTGCGTGACACGCGCTCGAAACTGGTCATCAAGACGGACAGTCTTACGCTTACATATACCAAGGACGGCAAGTTCTCGCCCGAAAACCTCAAGGCCGAGTTCATGCTCGGTGACAACAAGGTAGTATGGCATTACGGCGATACAGACTCGCTCAACCTTATGGGTACGGCACGTACTCTCGACGGTACGTACGGCTGGAAGATCGGCCGCGAACCCATGGAGAAGGGTCTTGTGTCGAGAGCGGGGTGGAGCGTTGTAGACGACTCCGCACGCCATCTTTTCGTCGATACCGATTCGCACTGGGGCAAATGGGTCGGCTGCCGTTCCGATGTCGAGCGTCAGGACCTCTACCTCTTTGCATACGGGCATGACTATATGGGCGCCCTGGGCGACTATGTCAAGGTCGCAGGCCGTATCCCGCTGCCTCCGAAGTTCGCGTTCGGTTATTGGTGGAGCCGTTACTGGCAGTACTCCGACAATGAGTTCGTGGATCTGGTCACAACAATGAAGAGCTTCGATATCCCCATCGACGTGCTTATCGTGGATATGGACTGGCACGAGACATGGTCGCTGCGAGCCAAGGAGTCGCCGCGTGATGCCTATGGACAGCGTATCGGCTGGACTGGTTATACGTGGAAAAAGTCGCTTTTCCCCTCGCCCGACAACTTCATGCAGTGGTGCCATAACCAGCATCTGAAGACGGCCCTGAATCTCCACCCGGCTTCCGGCATCGAGCCTTTCGAGGAGCCTTACGAGCGTTTTGCGGCCGACTATGGCTGGACCGAGAAGGGTAAGGGCGTACCGTTCCGTATCGACGATGAGAAGTGGGCCGACAGCTATTTCAAGACTGTCCTCGGCCCGATGGAGAAACAGGGCGTCGATTTCTGGTGGCTCGACTGGCAGCAGTGGCTCGAAAGCAAATACACCAAGGGTCTGAGCAATACATTCTGGCTCAACCACGTCTTCAACCACCATATGAAGGAGCGCAGCGACGAGCGCCCTATGATCTACCACCGCTGGGGCGGACTTGGCTCGCACCGCTATCAGGTAGGTTTCTCGGGTGACATCTATATTGCGTGGGAGTCTCTCGGATTCCTGCCGTGGTTCACGTCGACGGCGTCCAACGTCGGCTACGGCTATTGGGGCCACGACATCGGAGGCCACATGTTCCCGCGCGGCGTGAAGACTACCGATCCCGAAATGTACACGCGCTGGTTGCAGTACGGTGTTTTCACTCCCATCTTCAAGACCCACAGTACGCGTGACCGCCGCATCGAGCGTCGCGTATGGCAGTTCCCCGATTACATGCCCGCCATGCGCGAGGCCATACGTCTCCGCTACGACCTGGCACCTTATATATATACAGCCGCGCGTCAGGCCTATGATACCGGCGTCTCGATGTGCCGTCCCATGTACTACTACTGGCCCGAGGCCGATGAGGCTTACGACATGAAGGAGCAGTTCATGTTCGGTGACGACATAATGGCTACGGCCGTATGGAAACCCGTCGACAAGGTGACCGGGCTTGCGCCGCGCCCGATGTGGTTCCCTGAAGGCGAGTGGTTCGATTGCGCCACCGGTCAGATGATCGAGGGCGGTAAGGTCGATACGCTCTATTATACGATAGGGGAGAATCCCTACTATGTGCGTGCCGGTTCGGTTATTCCGATGAACCCGTCAGATGTGGCCAACCTCCAGGAGCCTTGTGACAAGCTCGTGCTTACGGTTATACCCGGCGGTGACGGCAGCACATCGCTCTACGAGGACGACGGCATTGCCAAGGATTATGCCGAGCGTTATGCGACTACCGAGATAACCAAGCATGTTGACGGCAACAGAATCACCGTGACGATAGCTCCGCGCAAGGGCTCGTTCGACGGTGCGGCAGATGAACGCCGGTATGAGGTCCGTTTCCCGGCCCATTTCCCGCCTGTAAGCGTCAAGGTTAACGGCCGTGAGTACGAATATGCAAGATTTGCCGCCGACGGACAGTGGGGTTATGACGGTTATACGCTTGCGCCGATAGTTTACGTCCCCGCCACGTCGTGTTCGCAGGAGTGCGTTGTCGAGCTGACGTTCGACGAACAGGCCGTGCAACAACAGTCGCGCCTCTATGGCAAGCAGGGTGTGTTCAGCCGTTTCGTGACGCTGACGCCGGAGTTCAAGGAGGAGTTTGCCAAGAACTACGATGCCTATGCCATGCTTCCGTCGGAGTATCTCAACGTTTCGCAGTCGCCGAACTTCATCATGGAGTACCCGCAGCAGATTGTCGAGTGGCTCGACCGTTACGACGCCAATATCGGCCTGATAGTCCCTGCTCTTGAAAAGGTCGGAACGTTGAACCCCGATTTTATCAGGCGTCTGAAGGTTCAGATAGGCGAGTAGTCGCCATAACCGGTTGTTACTTTGCGGCGTGCGTATGCACGCCGCTTTTTTCGTTATATCCGAAGAGGTTTCCCGGTGTTTCCGAAACTTTGCACAGATGTTATTTTTTTATGTCTTTTGATGTGCGGCTGTTAACGGAAAGAAGCGGCGTGTTATCTTTGTTGTCCGAAGAAAATCCCTTTTACCGCAAAAATGAAAATGTTTGAAACCTTATTGCGAACAACCGTTTTCGATATGAT
>DXGW01000102.1 GCA_019113665.1 Candidatus Alistipes excrementipullorum | reverse complement strand
AGGCCACGCTCAAACTCGCAGTCGCAGAGATAGTCAACAGATATACGTCGGCCGACTACTTCCCGGCATACGAGATACTGAACGACGACCTGCGCGACTACAGGTTCTATGCCGACGACCTCGTACACCCTTCGGCCCAGGCGCTGGCATACATACGCGAAAAGTTCACGGCCGCCGCCATGACGGCCGAAACAGCCGCACAGATGCAGCAGATCGGGAAGATAGTGGACGCGGCATCGCACCGCCCGCTGAACGCCCGAAGCGAAGCCTTCCGAACATTCTGCCGAATGAACATCGAGACTATCGACGCCATCGGCGGGGCGGCAGATCTCACCGAAGAGCGGCGCCATTTCGAATCGTTTCTTTGAAGCAGCCGAACATTTGCGGAACGCATTCCGATTTTTTTCAGTATTTTTGTCGCGCACAAAAAGTACGTTAAAGAGAATGTCAGCCGGTTTTATCAGAACAACGCTCCTCGCATTGACGCTCGGAGCCGCAGCACAGGCATTTGCCGCCGAAAAGCCCAAACTCGTAATCAACATTGTGGTGAGCTCGATGCGGGCCGACGACATCGACCGATATGCGTCCAATTTCAGCAGCGGAGGTTTCCGGCGGCTCACCGAAGGCGGGGCCGTATTCACCGACAGCCGGTACAACTACATGCAGACGCTCACGCCGGTATCACTGGCAACGCTGTCGACCGGCGCAATGCCCTCGACGCATGGCGTGGTATCGCGCCGCTGGAGCGACTATGCCAACAACAATAACGTATATCTCACGACCGACGACGACGTTACGGGACTCGACTGCCGCGACGGCAAAGGCTGCCATTCGCCCCGAAACCTGATCGCCCCGACACTCAACGACGCCATGATACAGGCCGACAGCTGCAGCCGTTCGGTAACGATAGCGATAGACCCCGAATCGGCCGTTATAATGGGAGGCAGGAGCGGTTTCAGTTTCTGGATAGACGACGACCGGTGCCGGTGGGCCACATCGTCATACTATACGCCCTACCTTCCCGGCTGGGTCAAGGAGTACAACGACGAGGACCTGCGTGCACGTTTCCTGACCGGAACATGGCAAAGCAGATTCAACAAAGACAAATACATCAATTCACGCCATTCGTCGATCGTGATGCTGGAGCAGATGACCAAAGAGACCCGCCCGAGGCAGATAAGCGGCGAACAGTTGCGCGACATTGAAAAGATCGAACGCACTCCCGTGGGCAACACGCTCCTGCTCGATTTCGCAAAATATGCGATAACCAGCATGAATCTCGGTGCCGACGACCACACCGACGTGCTCAACATCTGCCTCGATACGTCACGCAACATAGCCGAACGTTTCGGTCCCGAATCGGTTGAATACGAAGACATGCTCTACCGCCTCGACTACGACCTCGACCTCTTCCTCGACTATGTATGCACGCTCGTCAAGGACGAAAGGTCCATACTCGTAGTTTTCACATCGGACCACGGGACAAGCCCCTCGTACGACAAGATAGCCGACTCGCGCAAGCGGTTCAACGTCCGCCAGTTCGAAGTGATAGTCAACGCTTTCCTGAGCGCCCGATACGGCCAGGGGCAGTGGATACTCGGCTATATCGACCACTCGATATACATCAACCACAACCTTGTCTATGACAAGGACATGTCGATAGCCGACATACAGAACGAAGTGGCAACATTCGCCATGCAGTTCCGCGGCGTATCGCATGCGCTGTCATCGACAGCCATGCGCACGAGCTACTTTGGCAGCGGATATGCACAGAAAATGCAGAACAGCTTCTATCCGCGACGTTCGGGCGACGTCATCATAAACCTCATGCCCGAATGGATCGAGGAGCGCGAAGAATGCCGTTCGCATTCGGGTTCGATGTACGGATACGACACCCATGTACCCTTGATCTTCTGGGGTGCCGGCATAGCTCCGCAACGGCATGACGAGCCGGTAGACATGACCTCCGTAGCCCCGACCACCGCACGGCTCATAGGCATATCGGAGCCCGCCGCTTCGGAAGGCACGGTACTTAAACTAAAATGACAAGTAAAGGTTCAAACGCCATGAATGACAAAATACAGGACGAAATAATCGACGAATTCTCGGTTTTCGACGATTGGCTCGACAAGTACGATTACCTGATCGAACTGGGCAACTCCCTGCCCGAAATAGACCCACAGCACCGCAACGAACGATACCTGATCAACGGGTGTCAGTCGCGCGTATGGGTCGACGCGCGTCTCGATGACGGCCGCGTGTACTACACGGCCGACAGCGACGCCATAATAACAAAAGGCATAATAGCGTTATTGATACGTGTGATGAACGGCCGTACGCCGCAGGAGATCACCGACCTCGATCTCTATTTCATCGACGCGATAGGATTGAGCGAGAACCTGTCGCCGACACGCAGCAACGGACTGCTGGCAATGATCAAGCAGATGAAGATGTATGCGCTGGCATTCGGCAACTCGCACCATGCCGACGCTTAAGGATACGCAGAAATGACACCAGAAGAGATACTGAAGGTTGAAAAGGACATAGTCCTGACCCTCAAAAACATATACGACCCGGAGATTCCGGTTAACATCTACGACCTCGGACTCGTTTACGAAATAGACTTCGAGCCGACCGGCGTAGCAACGATACGCATGACGCTCACGGCACCCAACTGCCCCATGGCCGACATGCTCGTAGAGGACGTCAACACACAGGTCGCCAAGGTTGAAGGCGTAAAGTCGGTTGACGTGATACTCACGTTCGATCCCGTATGGGACAAGAGCATGATGTCGGAGGAAGCCCTTCTCGAACTGAACATGCTTTAGACGATGGATTCCGTGCAGAGAATGATAAACAGGCTCGAAGCAGGTGCCGCCACGTGTGCCTGCGGCGGCTATCTGTCACAACTCGACGCGCTGCACAGGACCGAGATCTACACGTCGCTCGGATACGAACGTCTCAAGCGCAAGAACGACAACATACAGACCGTATACGCCGCCTCGCTGGAAAACTGGAACCAGACATTCTATACCCTGCTCCTGCACTATCTCGGCGCACCGAACAACAGCCAGGCCTTCGAGACACTTGCGTCGAGAGTCCCATATGCGGTAATCTTGAGATACGGGCGGTCGCTCCGTTCGCTCGAAGCCCTGCTTATAGGGGCATCGGGGTTGCTCGACAGCTACTGCGACGACGAATATACGCTCACTCTCAAAAGCGAATTTTCATACCTCGCCCACAAGCACGGCATAACTCCGATGTCGCCGTCGGAGTGGAAAACGACTCGAATATATCCACACAACCACCCGGTGATCAGAATGGCCCAGGCCGCGGCATTTCTCGCGCAACGCAATTTTGTCATGGAGTCGATCCTCGAGTGCCGCACAGCCAAAGATGCCGCCGCGCTTTTCGGTGTCGAGGCCTCGGAATACTGGACAAGCCATTTCGTACCTGCACAGACCTCGTCCGAAAGCGTGAAACGGATCGGGCCTGCAAAAGCGAACATTCTGGGGATAAACGTGGTTGCCCAACTGCAATATGCCTACGGCAGCTATATCGGCGATGACCGTCTGCGTGACCGCGCCATCACCCTGCTCGAAAACACCCCGCCCGAAAACAACTCCAGAATCGACAGGTGGAAAGCCAACGGAGTTGTTCCTGCCAATGCTTTCGAGACACAGGCCCTGCTGCAACTCGGCAACGAATACTGCATGAACGGGCGCTGCCGGGAATGCCCGATCGGCAGACGCATTATCGGGACATTGTCAAAACCGGAATAACCGGACATACCCCATCACCGGCCGCTGCGGCGGCCGGAACCATCTGTATCAAAACGCCGAAACATCTATTATTGTCCGGGCCTTTTATTTATTGCGCGCAAGTTTCCATATAAGATAAAAAATACGTATCTTTGGCGCGTTAATTAACGAAAAGCTCATTATAATGGACATACTTACCGGACTTATCAAATTCTTCTTCGGCTCGAAAGCCGACAAGGACCGTAAGGAGGTGGAACCCTACCTCATAAAAATCAAGGAAATATACCCCACCATCGCTGCGCTGTCGAACGACGAACTGCGTGAGCACAGTGCGGCCCTGATGAAACAGATAGCCGACTTCATAGCCGGAGACGAGGCCCACATCGTAGAACAGAAAGCCAAACTCGAACTTCCCGAAACGACACTGTCGGAAAAGGAGAAGATATCGAAAGACATAGACGAGACGGTAAAACGTATCGACGACAAGATCGAACAGAAACTCGACGAGATTCTTCCCGAGGCTTTCGCCATAATGAAGGATACGGCCCGCCGTTTCGCCGAAAACGACACGGTGGAGGTTACGGCCACCGATTTCGACCGCCAGCTTGCTGCAACAAAAGACTTCGTAACGATCTCAGGCGACAAGGCCATATACGCTACACACTGGACGGCCGGCGGCAACGACGTAAAGTGGGACATGGTCCACTACGACGTACAGCTCTTCGGCGGCGTGGTCCTGCACAAGGGAAAGATTGCCGAAATGGCTACGGGTGAAGGTAAGACCCTCGTGGCTACCCTGCCCGTATTCCTCAATGCCCTTGCCCGCAAGGGTGTGCACATGGTGACGGTGAACGACTACCTGGCACGCCGTGACTCCGAGTGGATGGGCCCGATGTACGAATTCCACGGACTCTCCGTAGACTGCATCGACAAGCACCAGCCCAACTCCGAAGCCCGCCGCAAGGCTTATATGGCCGACATCACGTTCGGTACCAACAACGAGTACGGTTTCGACTACCTGCGCGACAACATGGCTTCGTCGCCGAAGGACCTCGTGCAGCGCAAACACCATTACGCCATTGTCGATGAGGTCGACTCGGTGCTTATCGACGACGCACGTACGCCGCTCATCATATCGGGTCCCGTTCCCAAAGGCGACGACCAGATGTTCGAGCAGTACCGTCCCGCCATCGAGAACCTCTACAACCTGCAGAAGAACTTCGTCACCAATCTGGTTGCCGAGGCCCGCAAGCTCATCAACGAGGGGAAGAACGAGGAGGGCGGAATCCTTCTGCTCCGCGCACACAAGGGCCTGCCCAAGTACAAGCCGCTGATCAAGTTCCTCTCGGAACAGGGAGTCAAGGCCCTGTTGCAGAAGACCGAGAACATATACATGCAGGACAACAACCGCCGCATGCCCGAAATCACCGACGAGCTCTTCTTCGTCATCGACGAGAAACTCAATTCGGTTGAATTGACCGACAAGGGCCATGAGGTTCTGTCGAAATACTTCAACGAGGACGGATTCTTCGTGCTGCCCGACATAGGCAGCGAGGTTGCCGACCTTGAGAAATCGGGTCTCTCGCCCGAAGAGAAGGCACAGAAACGCGACGAGGTCATCAACGACTACGCCGTGAAATCGGAGCGCGTGCACACGGTCATTCAGTTGCTCAAGGCCTACGCGATG
>DXGW01000101.1 GCA_019113665.1 Candidatus Alistipes excrementipullorum | reverse complement strand
ATTCCGGGTACTGGCAGCACTCCGCCTCCAGACCGAAACGTTCGCACATGGCTCGTGTAAGTTCGAGCTGTATGGTGTCGTCGTCGACAATCAGGCACTTGAGTTTCAGTTCCGGGGTTTCGTCGGCAGTCCCGGCGGCGCTTTCGTCGTCTTCTCCGGCCTCCTTTACGGGTATGGAGACACGGAACTCGCTGCCTTCGCCCTTGCGGCTCTCGACCGAGATGCTGCCGCCGAGCAGGTCGACGATACGGTCGACAATCGACAGCCCGAGTCCGAATCCTTCGGCCCCGCGCGCCGATCCGAGACGTACGAACTCGCCGAAAACTCGCCGTTTCTCCTCATCGGTCATTCCGCGGCCGGTATCCCTGACGCTGAAGACGAGCGTACCGTCGGCAACGTCAGCCTTGAGCGTTATGCCTCCCTTGTCAGTGAATTTTACGGCATTGGAGACCAGATTGTCGGCTATCTGCCTTATGCGGAACGGATCTCCGGTATAGAGTTTCGAGGCGGCCTCGGTCGTCTCGGCGGTTATCGTAAGTCCTTTTGCCTCGGCCGTGAGCCTGAATTCGCGGCACACGGTGTCGAAGAGTCTGGCCGGGCAGAAGGTCACGGCGTTGACTTCGGCCTTGTGGTTGTCGAGCTTGTAGTAGACGAGCAGGTCGTTCACCAGTGCCAGCAGGTGCGCTGACGATTCGCGCATGTTGTTGAGGTATATCTCCTCGCGCTTCTTGGTGGTGAGACGCGAAAGCAGGTCGATGTAGCCTATTATCGACCCCAACGGTGCCTTGAAGTCGTGCGTTATGGTGAGCATCATCTTCTCGCGCGCAGCAATAAGCGTCTCATTCTTGCGGTTGGCCTCCTCGAGACGGCGCTTGTAACGGTTGCTGCGGCCGATGTCCCGCCACAATATCGAGACGAACATGAGCATCAGCACTATGGCCGTACCGGCTATGACGCCGAGTATCGTTGACGAGCGTCTGCGCAGGATAGCACGCTCCTCGTAGCGGGCGAGTGCATATGCCGTCTCGTCCTCCTCGAAGCGTGTTATGAGCCTGTATATCTGTCTGTTTACAAGCTGGTTGTTCTGCTGGAGCTTAAGACCTTCGTTCCATGCGGTCTCGTATATCGACAACCGTTCATCGGTGACGCGGTTTTCGAGCGTACGCAGCACGCGGATTATCGTGTCGGCCATCATCACCGAGAGCGAGTCTACGGAGATGCTGGTCGAGACCCTTATCTCGGTCTCCTCTTTCGGAGGGTTGAAGATGTCGGCTACGCGGCGCAGGAAACTGCGTTTCTCGCGCGGGACGATCACGCTGTCCTGCCGGTAGACCTTCTGGGGCCGTATAAGGCTGTCCAGCAACATGCTGTCGCGGGTGATGAGCTGTTCGATGTTTTTCGACAGCAGACCTGCCGTATGCCCTTCGCGCAATGTGTTCTTGAGCCTCATCGTGCTGCGCTGCTTGATCCACACGAGCGTGGATATGCTGTCCAGACGCATGGTCTGCATCGAGTCGCGCTGCTCGGTTATGCGCCGCAGCGAATCAATGAGGCTGTGCACCACGCCCATTTCGCTCGTGTAGCGGGCCTCGTAGGATTTGTATCCGGCGATCATCATCTGACCGTAGCCCTCGGCCTGATAGAGGTGGTAAAGCGTCTGGTTGACGATGCTGCGTCGGTAGTGCAGCATGCGTCGGTCGTCGTTGGAGCGGGTGATGTTGAGCACCTCGGAGAATATGTAGGCTATTGCCGCTATGCAGACGGCAACCAGCAGAACATATCCGGCGGCTATTTTGGTTTTGACGTGCGACGACTGTTTCTCCATGCGGGCATTATTTGCTGACACAAAGATAATCTCTTTGGTCGAGAAAAGGAAATCGCCGTCTCCATCATTGCGTCCGGCAACGTGCCGTTCGGGATTGTTCCATACATAAAATCCGGAGCGCAACACCTTGTAAGGGTTGCGCTCCGGCCTCGAAAAATTCAGAAATCAGCAGTTGTCAATATCCTGGTGTCTGTACCATGTCGGGATTGGGGTTCGACTCGAACTCAGAAGTCGGTATGGGCATCGCATAGTTGGTCTCCTTCCATACGATGTTGGTCTTTGCGGCTCCGGGACCCGATACGGTCTTATAGTATTCGGCTTCCTGTTTGCCGAGGCGCAGACGGCGCACGTCTTCCCACCAGCGCATCTCGCCGAACATTTCGGCCCAGCGCTCATACAGCAGCGGGTTGTTGGCCAGATGGTCGTCGGCATCGGCCTTCGTGCGGTCCGTAAGGCTTGCGTAGTCGATATCCGACGGCGAGTCCGGATCGCGGTTGTAGGCGCGGCGGTGTACCTTGTTGACATATTCGAGTGCTGTCGTGGGATCGGAGTCCTTCAGCAGTTCGGCATACATGAGATAGATGTCCGGCAGACGTATGAAATAGATGTTGTATCCGGCGACGTTGCGCGTGGACTCGGCCAGGTGACCGTCGAGGTAGTTGTATTTGCGTACCGGCCAGCCGTAGAACGTCTGGGGGTCATTGCCTGTCTCGGCGCTCATCTCCCACCATTTGCCGAACTCGACCTGGGCAACCTTGCGGTATGCGTTCACACCGTCGATGGTCATCTGTACCTCGTCGACAAAGGGCTGCAATGCGCATACGAACAGACGCGGGTCGGGGCCGTCCTTTTCATTGAACATGTTGTCGCGGTGTGCCTGCTGCCGGGCCATGTACTCCTCGGAGAGGTAGTATTCGGTCGAGCCGTCGGTGCGCTGCCGCGAGCAGAGAACGCCGTCGGAGAGCGGGGCCGGATCGTGGTAGCCGAAGCGGGCGAGGTTGCGGTCATGCATGTACTGGTTGCCGTAGGACATCGCCGTACGGGTGCTGTCGGGCGCGATGCAGAACGGAGGGTAGTAGAGCGAGAGTGTCGAACCCGCATTTACGGCTCCGTAGGCGTTGCCGTTTGTCGGGTCGGCCTTGTTGCTGGTCTCATAGAACGACTCGCTGTTGAATTCGTACTCGTCGTACCCGTTGAACATCATGCTGTAGCGGTCGAATGTCTCGAGCTTCTTGCCGCTGTTGAAGATGCAGTCCTCGAGATATTTCTTCGCGTCCTCGAGGTAGCCCTTTGTGTTGTCCTCCTGTCCGGCGAAGAAGCATGCCTTGGCCAGGAACGCCTTTGCCGACCAGATGTTGACGCGGTGGTTGTCGGTCTGGGTGAGCAGCTCGACTGCATCTTTCAGGTCGTCGATGATAGCCTGGTAACAGTCGCCCGTCTTCTCGCGTCCGATATAGTTGTCCTCGAGAGTCTTGGGAACGCTGCGCTGGAGCGGAATGCCCACGCCGTCCATGTCGGGTTCGCCATAGAGCGACAGCATGTGCCACCAGTAGTATGCCCGGAAGAAGAGGCATTCGCCCTCGAAGTTGTCGAGCTGTTCCTTCTCGGACGAAGGTGCGCTCTCGCGGTATTTGGCTATCTCCTCAAGTGCGGTGTTTGCGTAGTAGACGCCCATGCTCAGACCTGTCCACGGGTCGGTCACCTTGGTATTGCCGGCCTTGACCTCGCCTGCAAGAATGTCGACCCAACCCTGATCCTGGTGCCATTGCAGGTCGATGGTGTGGTCGAGGCAGTACATTACGTATCCTGCCCAGTAGTTGCCGAGGAAATACCAGTGGTGCTGTGCCCCGTATACCGAGTTGACCAGCAGGTCGATGTGTTCTATCTTCGTGGGAAAATTCTCGGGTGACAGTGCGTCGGGGTCGTACAGATCGAGAAAATCCGTACAGGCGACGCTCTGTGTCAGGCAGAATGCCGACAATATCGAAACTTTGAAATATCTGATTATCTTCTTCATGATTCTGTGCCGTTAAAAGTTGATGTCAAGACCGAACGAAACCAGTTTCGTCTGCGGGTATGTGGAGAAGTAGTAGACTCCGGCAGCCGTTTTCGACGAGGCTGCAAATTCCGGGTCGAGACCCGTGAACTTGGTGAACGTAAGCAGGTTGCTGCCCGATACGTAGACACGCAGCTTGCGTATGCCTATCTTTCTGGTCAACTTGCGCGGGAATGTGTATCCCAACGTCACGGTCTTGAGTTTCAGATACGATCCGTCCTCGATGAAGTAGTCGGAGTATCTCTTGTAGTTGAGGTTCGGGTCGTTGACGGGAACATTGCCGTTGGCCGTGTCGATGGCCATGATGCGCGGCCGGTCGGTCAGGCCGTTGCCCATGAAGTATGAGGCTCTGAAGACTTCGGCCGTGGTCTGGTAGTCCTGCTGCACTGCCTGGGTGAACGACTTGGCAAGGTTCATCACGTCGTTGCCGGCAACTCCTGCGAAGTCGAGCGTAAGGTCTATGCCGCGGTAGCCGAGTGCGATGTTGAAACCGTACTGTACCTTCGGCCACGGATTTCCGATGAATGTGCAGTCCTCGTCGTTGATCGTGCCGTCGCCGTTGAGGTCGACGTACTTGAGGTCGCCTACACCCGTAAGGCGCTGGTGGTAGTAGTCGTAGCCGTTCTCCTGCGCCTTTTTGTTGAGAGCGTCGATTTCGGCCTGCGAGGTGATGATTCCGTCGGTCTTAAGGCCGTACAGCATGCTTATCGGGTAGCCGTTGACCGTTTTGCAGGGGCTCAGGCCCTGGTTTGGCCACGCAGCACCGCCATAGATATAGGCGGTTGGCAGACCCAGGTCGACAACCTTGTTGCGGTTCTGCGAGACGTTGGCGCTGATCGAATAGTCGAAGTAGCCGACGCGGTTGCGGTATGTTACCGACAGCTCCCAACCCTTGTTGTCGATGCGGCCGATGTTCACCGGCATGGTGCTCATCGTCGAGAGCGACGGCATCTGGGTGATACCCGACGAGTTGGGGACCGATATGGCATAGATCATGTTGCGGGTGATTCGTTCATAGTAGTCGAACGACATGAGCAGCCGGTGGTTGAAGAATTCGAGGTCGAGTCCGACATCGGTCGTGTAGATGGACTCCCACTTGATGTTTTCGTTGACGACCTTGATATTGTTGTATCCGCCGACGACCGTCTGACCGTCGAACGAGTGGCTGGTGACATTCTGGAACGCCATCTGGTATGCGAAGTTGTTGAGTGCCTGGTCGTTTCCGAGGATACCCCAACTGAAACGGGGCTTGATCATCGATATCCAGTTCTGGTCGAGTCTCTTGAAGAAGGGCTCGTTGGTGATGTTCCAGCCGACCGATACCGACGGGAAGATACCCCAGCGGTTCTTCGGTCCGAACTTGGGCGATCCGTCACGTCGTACGTTCATCGTGAGCAGGTAGCGTCCGTCATACGAGTAGTTGATGCGGGCGAACTGCGACAGGAAGCGGTCCTCGCTCAGGGCGCCGGACGCCAGTTTGTTGACGTTGGTCGAGAGGTTGAACGAGTTGGGATTGTCTACCGGGAAATCGGTTGCCGTGGCGCTCAGATCGGCGAACATGGCACGCTTGACCTCGTATCCGACCATCGCCTTGAAGTCGTGTTTTTCGGCAAATACGCGGGCGTATGTCAGTGTTGCCGTCAGCGTGTATGACTCGTCGTAGTTGAGCGACTTGGTGTAGCTGTCGAGCGTCGGGGAGCGTCCCAGGTCGTTGGGCTCGGCATAATAGTCATAGTAGCCGCCGCCGAGCTGTGCCGAACCGGTGACGTTGAGGGTCAGACCCTTGACAATGTTCCAGTCGACGTAGAGATCGGCCTCGGTGAGCAGGTCCGACTGTATCTGATGGTTCTTGTAGATTTCGGCCACGGGATTGGCGCCCGAGAAATCCACTCCGGAGGGTACCGACGCATATGTTCCGTCTTCGTTGTAGACGCTCATGTAGGGGAGCGACCTCCACGGGTATGATACGGTGTATGGGCTGCCCTTTATGCGGGCCAGATACATGCGCGTTCCGATCGTAACCGAGTTGCATACCTTGTAATCGACGTTGAGGCGCGCCGAGATGCGCTCCCAGTAGTTGTCGATCTGTATGCCGTTCTCGCGTTCGTAACCGCCCGAGAGATAGTAGCGGAGTTTCTTGCTTCCGCCCGTTACCGACAGGTTGTAGCTCTGCTCGATACCCACGCGGAAGAGTTCGCTTACCCAGTCAGTGTTGGGAAGCGACGACGGATCTTTCCAGATGTCGTAGTTTTCGCCCAGGGCCTGTCTTACGCGGATATAATCGGTCGTGTTGAGCAGGTCGTAGCGGCCGACCATCTCGCGCATTCCGACGTGGCTCGTGAATTCGAACCGTGCCTTGCTGTCGTAGCTGCCCTTTTTGGTCGTGATCAGCACAACGCCGCCGGCTGCACGCGAGCCGTAGATGGCGGCGGCGCTGGCGTCCTTGATTATTTCGATCGACTCGATGTCCTTGAGGTTATAGTTGCTGTTGTTGTCACGGGCGACACCGTCGATGACGAACAGAGGGTTGAGTCCGTTGATCGAACCGACGCCGCGTATTACAATGTCCGACGAACTGCCGGGACGTCCGTCGTTTTTGGAGACGGTCACTCCGGCTACCTTGCCCTGCAGGGCCTCGGCTATCGAACGGGCCGGTATGTCCTCGATGTCGTCACCCTTGACCGATGTGATCGAGCCTGTGAGGTCGGATTTCTTTTGCGTGCCGTAACCGACTATCACCACGTTGTCCAGCTGTTCGGTCTCCTCCTCCATGACGGCGACGATGTTCTGCTGGTTGCTGCGTACGGGCAGCTCGAGCGTATGATAACCTATGAAACTGATCTCGAGGACACCCTTCGGCGGTACGGTGATGGTGAACTTGCCTTCGAGATCGGTCGATGTGCCGCTTTCGACCGGTGCGCCTTTTACGATGACGTGGGCTCCGATGACCGGCGAGCCGTTCTCATCTTCGACTATGCCGGAGACGGGGCGGCTTACCGTATCCGAGATCTCCCTTGCGGGACGTGCAGGCATATCCTTGGCCTGTATCCGTAAAACGGTACATGTCAGGAGTATCATCGATATAGCGATTATGCCTGATATTCTTCTGCCGAGAAGAATTGAGGTTTCTTTGCCATTTTCTTTCATGTTATGGGCCTGTTTGATGAATTTTAACAGGAAAATTACACTCAACAGGCGTGCCGTTGTGCGGTAATGGATACAACAGGCTGTTTTACAGCGTATATCTGCCGGCAGATTGAGCGCTGTGGTGTGGAAAACCTCCACACAAGTGTGGAAAAATTCCACACTTGTGTGTGTAACCATGCAACAAAAAAGCCCGGCCACGGAGAATCACGTGACCGGACCTTGCATGGTATGCGGCGCACCGCCTATTCGGCACCGCCGCCGAGAGCGTGGTACAGGGTTATTATACCCGAAATCTCGGAAAACGGTTGGCGATCTCGCCGATTTGCGCTTCGAGAAGTGTCTGCTGTGCCGTCAATACCTCAAGGTAGGTCGTCGAGCCGTTCTTCATCAGCAGCTGCGTGCTTCGCACGGCGTCCTGAAGGTGCCCGACCTGCCGGGCGTAGTTCTCCTGTTTCGAGCGGGCGCTCTCGACTGCGATGAAGGCGTCGTTGACCTCGATGCCGGCATCTATCACCGTCTGCCTGAACGTCTCCTCGGCCTGCTGTTGCTGAGCCTTGGCGATCCTGAGATCGGCCTGCAGTGTCCCGCGCTTGAAGAGGGGTTGCAGCAGTGACCCGATAGCTTCGTACAGCGTGGTGCGTATGTCGAAACTGCCCGAAATGGTCAGTGACGGGTAGAATGCCGACCGTGCCTTGTTGGTTGCATAGAATGCCTCGGCAAGGGCATATTCGGCCTGTTTGACGTCGGGCCGGTTGGAGAGTACCGATACCGGCACTCCTGCCGACAGGCTCGACGGGGCGCTCCAGTCGGAGAGCCTGCCGCGTTCGATGGCTTGCGGCGTACAGCCGATAAGCGAGCACAACTGGTTCTCGGTCTGGCGTATCTGCTGCTCGATGTCGATAAGGTTGTTGCGTATGGAGCAGTAGTTGGCTTCGGTCTGCGACAGTGAGGCCGCGTTGTAGCGTCCGGCCTCCATGAGTTTGCGTGTGACCTCTACATTATCGCGCCAGCTTTGCTCGGTTGCGACGTAGACCTCGCGTTGGGCGTCGAGCGCCAGCAGTGAATAGTATGTCGAGGCAACGGTCGAGATCAGCTGCGAGCGTGCGGTTGCCGTTGGCACTTGCACCGCTTGCGTAGAGGAGCGGCAGCATGCCGAATACCAGCGTCAGCACGGTCATCATGATCGGGCGCAGCCTGACCTTGGCGGCGTCGAAGGCCGCTTCCTCGATGCTCATGCCGGCATGGCGGCGCTGTGCCGCATACTCGGTTATGAGTATGGCCGTCTTGGCCAGCAGTCCGATGATCATGATCATACCGGTCTGCAGATAGATGTTGTTCTCGACGCCGAAGATGTTGGCCGCGGCGAAGCAGCCGAAGATGCCGAACGGCACCGACAGTATCACGGCGAACGGAACGAAGAAACTTTCATAGAGCGAGCATAGCAGCAGGTAGATGAAGACCACGCATACGATGAGTATGTAGACCGTGTTGTCCGATGAACTCTCTTCACGCGACGAACTTCCGAACTCATAGCCGTAACCGTCGATCATGCTCGGTGCCATGACAAAGACCTCGGCGTCCTTGACGTTGCGCATGTCCCTGTTCAGGCGCTCCATGATGGCCGTCGACGAATGTTCGTCGCCCTTGCGATCGTTCCAGTCCTTGAGCTGGAGGATCAACATGCCGCTCGACGAACCGCTGCCGCCTGTCATGCTGTGTCCGACCACGCGCGAGTATGCCTTGATTTCGGGGTAGGTGCGTATGATGGTCTCGATATTGTCGATTATGCCGTTGGTGAACTGCGTATTGCTGCCGGGTGCGGCATGGCGAAAAGTTTGTATGCGAGATCGGCCGTACTCATGAGCGCCTGAAGGCAACCGCTCCCGACTATCTTCATTCGGATCTCCTTCAGGTTGTTGTCTATGCAGATCCTGATGCTCTCGGTGAGCAGTGCGGTCTTGTCGGGGAAATATTCGTATATCGTACGTTTCGATATGTGCAGTTCCTCGGAGACAAGCTCCATGGTCGTACCCTTGATTCCGTATCTTGCGAAAAATCCGGCCGACATTTCGGCTATTCTGTGTTTTGTGTTGTTACCCACGCCTGACGATATTTTGTTTTCCAAGCGCAAATATCGCCACCCGGTTCGGAAACCCGTTTGTTTTACGCGGTATCGTATTTGTCGATATGAAACACTTTGCAAGAAAAAATTTGAATTTTTGGCTGTTTTGGGACAATTTTTGTCAAAACAAAACCGTTATTTGCATGTAATAGACAACCCTGATGTAGGTTTTGTCTGCAAACGGAACAAGAATGGACTTCAATGAATTTGTAAAAACAGATATGCCCTGGTGCCAGTATCTTGACGAAGGATTTGCCTTGTGGGAGATCGACGGTGGCAAGTGGGACGGCAAACCGTTGCTTTTGGAGAAGACGCACTCGATATTGTTCATAGTGAGCGGGGAGTTGCAGACTAAGATTGACGGCAAGGCCTATGTGTTCTCGCGCAACGGCTTTGCGGATATAATCGACGCCATACCGTTGGAGATGGTTTCGCTGTCGGAGGACTTGCATGCGTACCATATGCTGTTGACCGAGAATTTCCTGGGCAGCGTGATCAAGAACCG
>DXGW01000100.1 GCA_019113665.1 Candidatus Alistipes excrementipullorum | reverse complement strand
AGGGTCTCGCCGTTGCCTTGAAGGAGGCTGCTGCTGCCCAGAAAGTCTACTAAAACTTAATCCACAATGGCAAAGAAAGGCAACAGAGTTCAGGTCATTCTCGAATGCACCGAACAGAAGGAGAGCGGTGTTGCAGGCATGTCCCGTTACATCACCACAAAGAACAAGAAGAACACCCCCGAGCGTCTGGAGCGTAAGAAATACAATCCGTATTTGAAGAGGGTAACTTTACACCGTGAAATTAAATAGTATTACGCGTTATGGCAAAGAAAGTAGTCGCAACTCTTAAGACGGGTACGGGTAAACAGTTTACCAAATGTATCAAGATGGTCAAGTCGGAGAAGACGGGTGCTTACATGTTCAAGGAGGCAATCGTTCCCAACGACCATGTCAACGAGTTTTTCAAATAGGAAAACAAGTTTTGTATTTAGGCCGCAGGCTTAATACAAAAGGCATCGCCCGAAAGGTGATGCCTTTTGTATTTTAACAGTGTCCGTTCAGAAACGGTTTCGGCCGAGTTGCTGACGGGTCGAAGCGTCGAGATTCACCGCAATGAAGAGCATGATGGTGAAGGCTATGAGCGACGAGCCTCCATAGCTGACGAACGGCAGCGGAATACCCATTACGGGCATAAGACCGATGGTCATGCCGACGTTTACAAGCACGTGGAACAGCAGGATCGACGCCACACAGTAGCAGTATACCCTGCCGAAAGGCTCCTCGTGACGGTCGCCCATCTTCATCAACCGCAATATCAGGGCACACAACAGCCCGAGCACGATCACGGAACCGACAAAGCCCCACTCCTCGCCTACCGTACAGAATATGAAGTCGGTATGTTTCTCCGGCACGAAGTTGTACTTGATCTGCGTACCGTTCATGAAGCCCTTGCCGAAAAAGCCTCCCGAACCTATGGCGATCTTCGACTGGTTGACGTTGTATCCCGTATCCCTTACATCATTGACGAGTCCGAGGAAATTGAGGATACGGTTCTGCTGGTGCGGCTTTAGTATCGAGTTGAAGATATGTTCGGTCGTGGGCAGGAACACCATCGACGACACGAACAACACCAGAATAACATATATGTTCCGCAGGTTGCTGCGGTAGGCATAGACGGCTGCCACTGCGGCCGCCGCAAGCGACACGATCATCAGCGACAGATAGTACGGTTTGTCTGCACCGCACAGCAACAGCGTATAGTGCAGCAGTATAGAGGCGAGGAAGACCGAAGCCAGCATAATGATACGGCTGCGCCAAATGCGGTTCATCATCATCTCGGAGAGGGTGAAAACCACAATAAGGAGTATAAGCAGTGTTGTCGGCGTGATCAGGAACGATACGATGAAGAGCAGCACCACCAGCAGGACCGGTATGCACAGCCACTTGTTCAGCCCCTCACGGTAGAATACGAACAGGAACGAACCGAGAACCACGCCGGAACCAGTATCGTTCTGCAACACGATTATACCCAAAGGCAGTATCAGCAGTGCAGCCAGACGGAACAGGTCGCCGGCCCTGTTTATCGAGAAGGAATACCCGCTCATCATACGCGCCACGGCAAGCGCCACGGCGATCTTTGCGAACTCGACGGGCTGTATCCTGACCGAGCCGAACTGGAACCATGCCTTCGCGCCGTTGACCTCGCGACCGAAGACCAGTACGGCAACCAGTGCAAGAATGCCCAGCGCATAGGCCGGATATGCAAGCATGTGGAAATAGCGGCTGTCGAGAAGCATGACTATAAAAGCCACTCCCCATGCGGCCCCGATCCACACGAGCTGTTTCATGTAGAAGTGCGACATCGACCACGGCTCGGCCGCACCCTCTTCGTACGACGCCGAGAATATGCACACGAAACCCACAATCGTCAATGCCACATAGAGCATCACCGTTTTCCAGTCTATTCCGTCGAATATGTCGGTGCGTCGGCTATTTGTCATAGTTGGGATAATATATCTCTTTGTTCTTGACGTAATCGAGCATGTACTGGCGCTTTACCTCGCCCGTAAGGTAGAACTCCTCGAGCAGCGATGCGATCGGCAGGGCCATAGATGCTCCGAATCCGCCGTTCTCGACATATACCGATATGGCTATGCGCGGATTGTCTTTCGGGGCAAACGACAGGAATGTCGAGTGGTCCTTGCCGTGCGGGTTCTGCGCCGTACCGGTCTTTCCGCATACGTCATAACCCGGCAGCGCCGCCCAACGCGATGTTCCGTCCACGTTGACTCCGCGCCACATGCCCTCGACAATCGGTTCGAAATACTTCGAATCGACCTTGGTGTAATGGCGTTCGTAAAACTTGCGGTCAAGCGAATCCTGCCCCTCGATGCTGCGCACGATATGCGGTATGTAATAATATCCGCGGTTGGCTATTATCGCCGCAAGATTGGCCATCTGCAACGGAGTGCAGCCAAGTTCTCCCTGACCGATCGACAGCGACAGCACCGTCAGCGAGTTCCATGACCCGCGGTAGCGCTTGTCGTAGAACTTGCGGTCGGGAACGTATCCGTTGCCTTCGCCGAGGAAGTCGGTATCGAGGTTGCGGCCGAAACCGAAACTCTCGACATACTCCTTCCATACGTCGAGACCCTCCTTGACGCTGCCGTATTTCGGGTTATCGAGTATGTTGCGGAAAACATAACAGAAATAGGCGTTGCACGAAGTCGAAACAGCATAATAGAGGTTCAACGGCGACGAGTGCTCGTGGCACTTCACGCGTACGCGCCCCGAACGGTAACCCTCATGGCACGGATACATGTCGGTAGGTTTCAGCACCCCCTCCTGCATGCCTATGAGGCCCTGCACAAGTTTGAACGTCGATCCGGGAGGATATTTTGCACGTACGGCACGGTTGTACAGCGGCTGGCGCTTGTTGTTGAGCATGCGCATGTAGTTGTTGCCGCGCTGGCGCCCGACCAGTTCGTCGGGGTCGTACGTGGGCGACGAAACCATCATCAGGATCTCGCCGGTCGAGGGCTCGATGGCTACGGCTGCCCCGACCTTACCCTGCATGAGCTCCTCGGCAAAGAGCTGCAGGCGCGCGTCGATGGTGCAGACTATCGACTTGCCGTGTTCCGGGAGCGTATCGAACGCCCCGTCCATATACGAACCCTTCACTGCTCCGTGGGTATCGATCTCCTCGATACGCATACCCTTCTTGCCCTTGAGCACATCCTCATAGGCCGCCTCGACACCGGTAAGTCCTATATAGTCGCCCGCGCTGTATCCGGGATAACGCTTCAGCATCTCGGGACTGACCTCACCGACATAGCCCAGCAGGTTGCCGCCGATCTTGCGCGGATACTGTCTTTCGGTTCGGTAAACCGTATAGAACCCGTGCAGATTGCACTCGTCGAGCAACAGCTTGGCCTCCTTCGGCACGAAACTCAAGATGCGGCGCGGCGCCCTCGGCCTCATACGGGCATTGCGCAGTTCGCGATCAAGCTTTTCGCGGGGAATGCCGAGTATGCTGCAGACGCGCGTCGTATCGAAACCCGAGCGCGGCAGGTCCTTGTAGACGACCATGAAGTCGTAGCACTCGCGGCTCTGCACCAGAAATTCGCCGTTGCGGTCATAGACCTCGCCACGGGCAGGATAGAGGACAACGTTATGCAGCACGTTGCGCTGAGCCATATCCTTGTACCTTGTATCTATAAGCTGGATATAGGCAAGCCTTAGAACTATTGCCCCGAATATGATGAATACGACGGCCCGCAGGGTCCGTATCCGCGAATGGTCCTTGAAACCGCCGGTCATCGGGCTGAAAGTTTTGAAGTAAAGAGCCGCGCAATGGCCCACACGAAGAGCAGCGACGCAGCCGCACTCACGGCAAAGCGCAGGAGCTGATGCCACAGGTATGAGGTCGTGAAGGCCTCGAAACCGAAGAAGAGAGCATTGTGCAGCAACGTCATCGCGACGAGGTAATAGCCGAAATGCCGGCGTCCCATTCTGGCAGCCGACGGCACCCCGCCTTCGCGGACATTGTTATGTCCGAAAATGATGTTGAGCAAAGGCATGCGCAGATACGCCACCGCCAGCGTGGCGATGGTATTGAGCCCGGCCGTTCCCATGGCGAAATCCATGACCACACCGGTAACAAGCCCTGCGGCAAGCACGGCTATGGAGGGTGTGTTCAACGGCAGCAGGATAATGAAAACGGAGTAAACCAACGGCGCGAAGCAGGCGCTCAACGACAACTCGTCGAAGAAGAATATCTGCAACAGCACCGAGGCCGCAAACAACAATATGTATTCACCCGTACGGTACATCGGTCATCAGTCATAAATCTTGTGCTCGGCCTCCTCCTCGAGCTGCACGGCCTCACCGAAGCCGATGTTGTTCACGAGCACTACATTGTACAATTTCGAGATATCCACGGCAAGGCGTATAACCGCGTCATAATAGGTTTTGCTGCGGTCGAGTTCGAAACTCTCGACGGTACCGATAGGCATGTCGGCCGGGAAATAGTGTGAATATCCCGACGTCACCACCTCGGCGCCGATCTTTATGTCGGCATACTTCGACAACTCGTGCATCTGCACCCTGTGCGGATCGAGTCCGTCCCACTCGATCGATCCCGAATAGTTGTCGCCGGCGATCTTGCCTCCCGTGCGGAATGAGGTGTTGAGTATCGACAGGGCCACGGAGTAACGCTCCGAACATGCAAGTATATAGCCCACAGGCTCGCCCGAAGGCGACAGCACGGCCATGTCGGTGGTCACGCCGTCACGCAGGCCGCGGTTCAGCGTTATGAAGTTGCGGTTGCGGTTGATCGAGTTCGACACTACACGCGCGGGCATGTATTCGTACTGCAGCTCCGCTACATCGCGTATTGCAACGCTGTCGGCGACCGCCGTACGGTACATGGCCAGTTCCTGTTCGAGTTCGGCAACCCGCTCCGTAAGGCGTGCATTCTCGCGTCCGAGCGAGAAATACTTGCCCACGTTG
>DXGW01000099.1 GCA_019113665.1 Candidatus Alistipes excrementipullorum | reverse complement strand
CTGGGGGGTACGGATACCTGCAACGACGTCTTCACCCTGGGCATTTACCAGGTACTCGCCGTTGAAGATGTTCTCACCCGTAGCAGCGTCACGCGAGAATGCCACACCCGTTGCCGAGTTGTTGCCCATGTTGCCGAATACCATTGCCTGTACCGATACGGCCGTTCCCCATTCTGCGGGAATGTTGTTGAGCTTGCGGTAGAGAATGGCGCGCTCGTTCATCCACGAGCCGAATACGGCGCAGATTGCACCCCACAACTGGTCCCACGGATTGGTCGGGAACTCGCTGCCGGTCTGCTTCTTGATTGCGGCCTTGAAGTTCTTGACCAGAGCCTGGAGATCTTCGGTCGTCAGGTCGGTGTCGTTCTTTATGCCGCGCTTTGCCTTCTGCTCCTCGATAAGTACCTCGAACGGGTCATGATCCTCTTTCGATACGGGTTTCATGCCCAGTACCACGTCGCCGTACATCTGTACGAAACGGCGGTACGAGTCCCATGCGAAACGGGGGTTGCCCGTGCGGCGAGCTACGGCCTCGACAGCCGTGTCATTCATACCGAGGTTGAGGATCGTATCCATCATGCCCGGCATCGAAGCGCGTGCACCCGAACGTACCGATACGAGCAGCGGCATGTCTTTGTCGCCGAACTTCATGCCCGTCAGTTTTTCGATATTTTTCATGGCCTTCTCCACCTCGGGACGGAGCAGCTCGATAACGGCCTCCTTGCCGTGAGCGTAATATTCCGTACAAACCTCGGTAGTGATGGTGAATCCGGGAGGAACCGGAATGCCGATGAGGTTCATCTCGGCGAGGTTGGCGCCCTTGCCACCGAGGAGTTCTCTCATCTTGCCATTGCCTTCGGCTTCCTTGTTGCCGAAGGTGTAAACTCGTTTAACATCTGCCATAATGACTAACTGTTGATTATTTGATAGTTATGTATATGCTACGTTAGCGGAATACAAAGATACTAAATTTTTCCTCAAAAACAAGTTTTTTCGCATATATAACAGAAAATCGGCAACCTCCGGCCGTAACCTCCTGTATAGCTGTTCCGATTGTATACGGCCGACGGCGCTCCCCGGCTGTCGAGAAGCCAGCGGCGTGCATAAACGTCGCACCGCGTATCGAGCCGCCTGTCCACGAGTATGCGGTCGGCCATGGTCCAACCCCGTCGGAACATGGCGTTGCCGCGGCCTGCGCGCTCAGCCCGAGCCGTAGCCTCATCGAGGCCGAACCGGCGGTAGTCGATGCGGTAAAGGTCTCCGGCGACTATTATGAACCTGTCGGGTTGTTCGGCCTGCAGCTCCGCCACCACGTCTCCGGTGAAACGGCTGCGTCGTGTCAGCACTATTGCATATTCGCGGTCGCCTATGGCCGCCTCGACTGTCATGTAGTCGTATCCGGTGTTCACCCGCTTCGGGAAGAGGACGTCGCCGTAATAGAGCAGTGCAAAATCGAGGCCGTCCAGACGGTTGAGCGTACGGTGTATGTAACAATAGTCTCCCCGGCACTTCGAAACGATATCGCGCACCACCTGCTCGTTCTCGACGCCGAACAGCGCAACGACCGGCATCGACATCGAGTCTATGACGGCCGCTACCTTTGCGGTACGCAGTTCATAGCGTTCATTGTCCCAATGCAGGCGGCCTTGCGGCGTGTAGTCCGAATCGTCATAGAACGGTGACGGCTGCGTATCGTAGAGCCCGTCCACATCGTAATAAGCGAATCCAACTCTCCGCTGGGCGGGGAGTTGGACCGTTAAAAACAATGTTATGACGAGCAGTGCTGTGCGCATGCTATTTTATACCGTACTTTTTGAGGATCTTCTCTATCTTGGGCAGCCACGTATCAATGAAACGGTCGAATCCCATGTCTGTCGGGTGCGCTCCGTCTACCGTACCCTCATGGTCGGTGCCTGTGATCGTGTCGCTGTCGAGGAAATAGACGTTGTCGTACTTTTTGGCCAATTCGGTCATCATGCGTCGTACCGTTGCACGGCGTTCGTCGTTGGACTTCGCCCATTTGGTGTCGAATGTAGCATCGTCGCGTATGGTTCTCTGGAGGAATATCATCGGTTTGTCGGGATGAGCCTCAGCCACCGTACGTACGAAATCGGCCACACGTGTCTCGATCTCCTTGACCGAGGGGTTGGAGAAGGCGTCGAAAAGATATGCGTCGGCCTCGCTGTCTGCGATGAGGCGGGCAAGCTGGGGCTGGAGCTTGCAGTTGCCGCTGAAACCGAGGTTGACGAAATCGATACCCGTACTGCGGCTCATGCGTGCCGTGAAGATCATGCCCGGGCGGCTGGCCGAAGCTCCGTGCGTGATACTTGACCCGAGGGTCAGGACCTTGTATTTGTACGGTGACGGTATGGCCTCGATAGCTGCATCGTCGTCAATGCCTATTTCGAGCGATTCCACCTCGTTCCATATGGGCAGGTAGAGCATGCACTCCTTCTCGCCGTCGGCCATGTTCTTGACGATCGTGTACTTGTGTACGTCCTTTGTCATGCTCGGGCG
This sequence comes from Candidatus Alistipes excrementipullorum, assembly GCA_019113665.1. GTDB lineage: Bacteria > Bacteroidota > Bacteroidia > Bacteroidales > Rikenellaceae > Alistipes > Alistipes excrementipullorum. The sequence goes on along the minus strand of DXGW01000099.1, from coordinate 2,659 downwards.
TGCCACTCCCGCAAAAGTCCACACGCCGTCCTTCTTTATGTAGAGGTCGAGTCCGCGCTGCACGATCGGGGTCATGTTGTTGCCCCAGGCGCGCTTCGCGGTCGTCCACTTTGCCGATATGGCATGGCTGTCGGTCTTGAACATGATGTAGACGCCGACCGGATAGCGGCAGTAACGCACGATATGTTCCTCGGCGAAGTCGTAACCTTCGCTGTCCACGCGGAAATAGGGATTCTCCTGTGACGGCTTGGTGCGTCCCTGTACGTTGAGCGTCGATGCGTCGACATACTTCTGTGCCATGGCCGTCGATGCGGCCATTACCATTGCGGCCATAGCCGCGATAAATCTGCTGGTTTTCATTTTGGTATAGGTTGTTTAAGTCTGGTTCTATTCGTAAATGACACCCGAGCCGACAAGCTCATCGCCGTCGTACCATGCGGCGAATTGTCCGGCGGCTATGCCGCGCTGAGGTTCGTCGAAGAGTATGTAGGCCGCATCTTCACGCATGTGGAGCGTGGCCTGCTGCAATGGCTGTCGGTAGCGTATGCGTACCGCGAAGCGGCCGCTCTCGCCGGTTTCGAGACGGCGGGCCGGGTTGACCCAGTGCACCTCGTCGGGTTGTATTTTCAATGCCCGGCGGTAGAGTCCTGGGTGATAGTCTCCTTCGCCTACATATATCACGTTCTCCCTGACATCGGTGGCGATGATGAAGAGCGACTCCTTGCGCCCTCCTATCCCGAGGCCCTTGCGTTGCCCTATTGTGTAGAAGTGTGCCCCGTTGTGCTCGCCGATCTTCTTGCCGTCACGCACGGTATAGTGCCACGGTTCGGCAAGGGTGGCGAGGTCGTCGCCATGGCGTTGGGCATATTTCGGCCATGTGGGCAGAATCTCGTGAATGTTGCCCTTTCGGGCGGCAAGTTTCTGCTGCAGGAAAACCGGGAGATCCACCTTCCCGACAAAACAGATTCCCTGCGAATCCTTGCGCTTGGCCGTAGCAAGGTGCTGTTCCTCGGCGATGCGTCGGACCTCGGGCTTGTCTATGTCGCCGACCGGGAACATGGCATAACGCAACTGCTCCTGTGACAACTGGCACAGGAAATAGCTCTGGTCCTTGTTCTTGTCGGCACCGGCAAGCAGCTTGTATATGGTTTTGCCGTCGACCGTCTCCTCGGCCTTGCGGCAGTAGTGTCCCGTGGCTACGAAATCGGCCCCGAGCTTGAGGGCTTCGTTCAGGAATGCGTCGAACTTTATCTCGCGGTTGCACAGTACGTCGGGATTAGGGGTGCGGCCGCGTTCGTATTCCGCGAACATGTAGTCCACGACCCTCTGGCGGTACTGCTGCGACAGGTCGACCACGCGCAACGGTATGTCGAGCCTCTTGGCTACAAGTTCGGCAAAAACCCGGTCGTCATGCCACGGACAGTCGCCTTCGAGTGTGCCAGTGGTGTCGTGCCAGTTGATCATGAAAAGACCGATTACGTCGTGGCCCTGCTGTTTGAGCAGGTATGCCGCCACCGACGAGTCCACTCCTCCCGAAAGTCCTATTACTACACGTGCCATGGTTTTCAGATTACAGGTCCAACAATCCGTCGGGCAGTACCAGCGTCATCTTGCGGGCCTCGAAATCTATGCCTGCAATAAACTCCTCGACTGCCGGGACGAGTACCTCTTCGTCCTCTTCGTCGAACGTTATTCCGAAGAGGGGATTTGCGTCGTTGTCGTAGAAGTCGGTTATCTCTCCGTGGCGGCTCCCGGCCGAAATCTCGAAGCCGATGAGGTCCTCGAACCGGAATTCGTCGTCATCGCCGTCGTCCGTATCGATGAAGAGCTCGCGTCCCACGAATTCACCAATGCGTCCCGGCGTGTCGATGTCGGCGAATCGTACAAAGGCCCCCGAAGCACCGTGCGGTTCGAAACTGTCGCACCACAGCGGTACGGGCAGATTGTCGTCGAATACGAGCAGCGGGGTTGTTGCGGCGTCGAAATCTTCGGGGAACGTCGCGTACAGATTGAGCAGGACGCCGCCGTCCGTGCCGAAAATCCTGCTTATGCGTGCTGTTGGCTGCATTGGTGTTTATGGTGGGGGTCTGACTTGTTTTACGACGGCATCTTCGCCGGTCGGTTAAAAAGCAAATCCCCCTTTTTGCGAGGAGGATTTTACCGTTTTTCAAGAAGCCTCGCGGCACACGGCTACTCCTCTGCGGGAGTCTCTGCGGCAGCTTCGCCTGCCTCGGCCTCCTGTGCAGCGGCAGCTGCTTCAGCCTCGGCTGCAGCCTTCTTCTCGGCGATAGCCTTTGCACGCTCTTCCGAAACCTTGGCCTCGGCTGCAATGCGGGCTTTTTCGGCCGACTTGGCATCGGTAGCGAGCTTGTTGACCTTGGCGGCTATCTTGCCCTCCTTCTCACCGAGCCATTTGTTGAACTTGGCCTCTGCATCGCTCTCCGAGAATGCGCCTTTGGCAACGCCTCCGAGCAGATGCTTCTTGTATAATACACCCTTGTACGAGAGAATTGCTCGACAAGTGTCCGTGGGTTGCGCGCCTTTTTGTAACCAATCAAGAGCTCTTTCGAAGTTCAAGTCGATCGTAGCAGGATTCGTGTTGGGATTGTAGGTTCCCAATTTCTCGATAAATTTACCATCACGTGGCGCTCTGCTATCT
>DXGW01000098.1 GCA_019113665.1 Candidatus Alistipes excrementipullorum | reverse complement strand
CGAATCCGTCAACTCCACCGAGGAGGAGTTCGGTTGGGTCTGGGAGGCCGATGTCGACCGAATAGGTCTGTTTACGGAGGTAAATGGCAAGGTTGACGTTTCCAATACCTATTATGCGGCTTTTGCTGCGTCCGAAGGGACAGTGACGTTCGTCAGCCCCGCTCCGGAAAAAAGTATCAGACTCGATCAAAGTGTCGAAACGTGCAACGTTTATGCCTATTATCCATATCGTACATCGCAGAACGATCCCAATGCGATATCGGTATCGATCCCTTCGGAGCAAAATGGCCATGCGAACAATGTTTCGGCCCTGAAAAAGATTGTGTCGCTCTATGGCACCGCCATTGACGTGCCGACCTCTTCGAAGAGTTTCGGTATGGATTTGAAAAGCGTTGCGGCCATAATCAAGATCAAACTGTCGTCAGCGATGCCGGTATCCGGAGTGAGCGCACTGCGACTGACTGCAGACGCCGGCGTGGCTTTGGCCTACGATACCGCTTCGCTGAACCTTGCCGACGGTACGGTAACCATGCTGCCCGAGTCCAAGACATCGAATGTGGTTGAGTACAAGTTCCCCGAACCGTTTACATTGTATAATGCGATGGATCCGGTCTATGTCGTGGTGAACGAGTTGTCGCAGGGACTGTCGATAAAGGTGGAGCTGACGTGCTCCGACGGACAGGTGGTCGATCTCGGAAATCTGTCGGTCCCCGAAGGCGGTATACCGTCTGGCTCGGTTGCTGTTTACAGCGCATCGTTCGGCGAAGAGAGCGAGGTTGTGGACTTGAGCGCCAACGGTACGGCCAATACATATATTGTTAACAAACCCTTCACAATCTATAAGTTCAAGGCTACGGTAAAAGGAAACGGCGTCGCCCGCTCATTTACCTGGAACGAAACCGACGGTACGCAGATTACGCGCGGTTATACCGAGGCCGATCTGGCGATCGAGCCTGCGCGGGTGGCCTTGCTGTGGTACAATACCCCGAAACCGGCCGACGGTTGGTCGCATGCATCTCCGATAGTCGAGGATTTCCTCGTTTATGAGGACGGTTATGTCAAATTCCTTACCTCGTCTCCTTTCGTGCCGGGCAATGCCGTTATCGCGGCTTATGACGAGAGCAATACCATTATCTGGAGTTGGAACATATGGGCTGTCGAGGGTTACGATCCCGATGCCAACGTACGCAATGTAGCCGGCTATTACATGATGGACCGCAATCTGGGAGCCATTGCCGGGCCCGAGGTCATGAACAATGCCGACAAACGCGAGGCCGCATGGGCCATCGGCAACTATTACCAGTGGGGCCGCAAGGACCCGTTCCCTGCGGCGGCCGAGTATGACGACAGCGGTTACGGAGAGGAGATGTACTGGGGTCTTCCGACATACACGACCGTTGCGGAGTTGGCACAGGACTTCTCCGGCACGTCATGGGGCTCGTCCGACATGATGTTCGGCAGCAATGCCGCAGCCAACTGCCGTCCGTTGGGAACGATTCTCGGAACGGGCTTCACCACCGAACAGGGTGTAGCCGAGTCGATCGCATATCCCTATCGCTGGATTTCGTACGAGGGCAGCGACTGCCGCTGGAACGAATATCTGTGGATGTTCGACTATAACAATGCCACTACCTCCGAAGCAAAAGGCTCGTGGCGTTATCTGTGGGGAGCGCCCGAGATCGACAAGCTCGACGGCAACGACAACGACAAGACCATCTACGATCCGTGTCCGGTCGGATACAAGGTAGCACCGGCCTATGCCTATGCATTTGCACTGGCGAACGTCGAGTCCGGGGCATGGGGTTGCTACAACACTCTTTATGATATCTATTTCCCCTACACGGGCCAGCGTCAGGCGGGATTCGGCGGTAGCCAGATACGCACGCTGACGGGTTCGATGCTTGCCTATTCGAGTGCATGCGTCAGCGAAACGACACTGTATAAGGGTCAGGCCGGCGGTGTCACCACGTGGAACACCTATATGGGTGCCGGTTACAATATACGTTGTGTCAAGGAGGGCAACGGTTCCTATATCTTTGCACACGTAGGCCCGCGTTGCGTGTTGATCGGCGACTCGATTTCGCGTATGTGGAACTCCAACGATCCGTCATTCTTTACCGATCAGTATCTTCTGGGCAAGGGTATCGACGGCCAGACTACGGAGCAGATCAAGGCCCGTTTCTTCAATGACGTGATAGTGCAGGATCCCAAATGCGTGCATATCATGTGCGGCATCAACGACATGGCCAACAACGACGGAGCCAACCGTACGGACGAGGGCATCTTCGAGAACATAAAGGAGATGGCCGAGATGGCTGCCGCGAAGGGCATCAAGGTCATTATCGGTTCGACGCCTCCGGCCAACTACATAGGCTGGCTTTCGGCCGACTGGAACGAGGCTAATCCCGTGGCGCCGCGTGTGATCAACCTGAACAAGATGCTGAAGGCTTATGCCGAGGAGCGCGGTTTCGTATATGCCGATTATCATTCGGTGCTCAAGAATGACGCCGACGGTCTGAAGAAGGAGTACCAGACCGATGACGTACATCCCAACAATGCCGGCTTTGCGGTTATGGAGGAGGTGTTCGTACCGGCGCTTGAGAAGGCGTTGTACAACTCCAATGCGGCCGAAGGCGACGGGCAACTCGAGGATTTCGATAAGGAAGAGTGGAATTGATCTTAATTAAAAGGGTTATAAATCATGAAAAAGATACAATATGTTTCGATATTGATGGTTGCATTGGCAGTGTCGTCGTGCTCGAATTTCGGGGAGGACGATGGCGTGCAGCTCTCGAAGGATGCGGTAGGTTTCCTCGGCACGGTGGTTTCGGACGAGGGATCGCGTACGGCCTATGAAAATACCGATACGTCGGTGAAGGTGGCATGGGAAAAGCGTGACAAGATAGGAGTTTTCGCCGAGGTGGGCGGAACGGCGACATGTGCGAACTACGCCTACATGACGAGTACGGAGGGCGCATCGAGCGAATTCTGGGTGGTTTCGGGAGCGGAGACCGTGGAGTGGGCCGATGAGAATTCGCCGCATGATTTTTACGCCTACTATCCTTATGTCAAGGCTGCGGCCGATGTGCACGCCGTGCCTGTCACGCTCCCGTCGGAACAGGAGTGGGACGAGAATGACCAGCTGGCGCATCTCGATGCGGCGGATTTCATGTGGGCCTCGGCTCTGGACAAAACCAAGGCCGAAGTGGGCGAGGGCAATGTCATACCGCTGCAGTTCCACCATCTTTTCACGGTGCTTCAGGTGCGTATCAAGGCGTCGCAGTTCGTTGCTGTCGATGCCGTGAAGTTCCGCTGCAAGGACGGGAACGAGGCTGTTTCGTTCGATTCGGGCGTGACGGTCGATCTTGCCACTGCCGAGATAGACGCGAGCGCCGGCACTACTTCCAACGAGATATCGATTGTCGGAAGCCGTATCCTGAAGATGGGGGCCTATACCGATTTCTTCATGATGGTTTCACCGGGACATGCCGGCAAGACCTTTGAGTTCGTGGCGGTGGTCGACGGTAACGAAGTCGTATTTGCCGAGCGTACGGTCGGCCCCGAAGGCTTGAAATCCGGTAAGACTCTGGTTGTATCGGCCGACTTCGAGGTCAGCGACGAGGACGCTTTCCAGGTAGAGGACCTGAGCGCCGGCGGTACTGCCAATACGTATTATGTAAGCAAGCCGAGCATGGTTTACAAGTTCGATGCTACGGTCAAGGGTAACGGCCAGCCTTTCAGCGGTTCGTTCATCTCATACACGGCCGAAGATCTGAAGATCGATCCCGCATGCGTGCTTGTGGTTTGGTACAACAGCCTGCAGTCGAGTTATTCGCCGTGGGCGCAGCTGACACCGATACCATTGGACGGGGTGCAGTTGGGTGAGGACGGTTATGTCTATTTCCAGACCCCGTCGGATTTCATCAACGGCAATGTGCTGCTTGCGGTATTCGACAAGGAGATCGATTACGACAACGTGGAGATCGACGACCTGCGCCGGATCACCAATGCCAATCTGCTGTGGAGCTGGAACATTGTGGCTGCCGAAGGCTACGACATTGAGGCTACGGCCGCAACCAAGGGCGCATACACCTTCATGAGCCGCGATTTGGGGGCGGTCATCGATCCCGAAGATGTAACCAACGACGTGGAGAAGGCATCGACTTCGGGCAACTATTATCAGTACGGCCGCAAGGACCCGTTCCCGTCGATCCCCGACTGTACGAGTGCCAATGTCATGTACATGACCGGCCTTACATTTACGGCCACCTATACTCCGATTACGGCACTGGACCAGGGCTCGTTCTGTGCGGAGAAATGGGGAGTACCGGCCGAGCACCAGATTCTGGGCAATACGACCGAGACCATCGCCCGCAGGCTGTGCGAGTCGCAGGTTCCGGCTGAAGCGGTCGCAGCGGCGGCAGCCGTGCCTTATGTATGGGCCAACGAGATCGGCTGGGGACAGTGGATTGCCGACGATGGCGGCGAGGCATGGTCGACGACTTCGAAGACCATCTATGACCCGTGTCCCGCAGGTTGGCGCATGATGACCGAAGATGCATGGAATGCCTTGATCGACAATGAGCCTGCGCATGTCGACAAGAATACGAACCGTGGATTCCGTTTCGACAGCGAAGAGTTGAATGGCCTTTATTTCTCGACCAACACCCTGCGCGGAACAAACGGTATCGGCAATGACTATATAGGCAGTTGCGGTGTTAAGTGCTATGCCTCCTATGCAGTCTCGGGACATGAGAGCGGTACGCAGACGCGTATTGTCCGTGCGGTATTCAAGGAGAACTATTCAGCAACCGATGTGGACAATACCGAGATTACGTTTACGGCCGAGAACAAGAACAACGCCCAGGGATTCTGCGTGCGCTGCATAAAGGCCGACTGATAATCCTTAAGATGCCATTTGCGGGGGCGGATCATGCGATCCGCCCTGCGGCGATTGAAAAATGATGTGATCAAATTACATGTGTAACCCTAATAGATTATTTTATGAAAAAATCATTGATGCCTAATTCCTCCTGCCGATATGAGGCTCCGGAATTTACTGTTTTCGAGATCGGCGTAGATGCCGGTTTCGCCGTAAGCTACGATCCGACGGATGCAATCGAAAAACCCGGTTCGGACCAGGATTATGAAGAGTGGTAAACAAAAAAAAACTATGACTATGAAGAGATTTTTCTATACTTTGTTGGGAGCGGCCGTGTGCGCTTCCTGTACCAATGAACCCGATGTGGTATCTCCCGCTGCCGGCGGCCGGAATCTGCGTTTCGCCCTTTCGGAAGTGGAGATGGAGACTGTTGCCGGCGAGGGGTCGCGTGCAACTTTCGGAGAAAACTTCGTAATCAACTGGGAGGACGCCAAGGATGCGCTCGGCGTATTCGTGTATAATCCCGAGACAAACGACATGTCGACAAAAGGCGTTCAGGCTTCGATCGGCCGCGACGATGACGGAGTGGCTACCGTTGCGGCTACCGTCAGTGAATTCCAGAGCGGCGACCAGCTTGTCGCCTACTATCCATATACACGCTCGAATGAGAATTTCCAAAGCGTGAAGGTGGAGATCAATGCCAACCAGACACAATACGGCCTCGGCAACTTCAACGGTTCGCACAACCCGATGCTGTCGGTGCCCGTAACGCTCGATGCCGCCGCTTCGGAGGTCGGCGAGACTGTGAAGTTCCGTCCATTGGGGGCTATCGTAGAGTGGGGCGTTTATTCGTCGGACGAGACGTTCCGCAGCGAGAATGTGGAGTCCGTAAGTTTCACCGCCACGAACAAGGATGCGGGTGGAATAGTCTTTTTAAATCTCAAGGATACGTCCGAGACCGAGGATATCAATGTTTCGGCTTCAGGCAGCAAGAGCGTAACCGTATCGCTCATGGGCGACGCCCCGGTTCCGGCTGCTGCTACGCCTGACCAGTCGGTTTATGCCGTACTGGCTCCCAATGCATATACCGGCTGTACTGTAGTCGTAACCACCGACAAGGCTACCTATACATGGAGTGTCGATGAGTTCAATGCCCCGCGTGCATACGTACGCCGTATAGGTTTGGACCTTGCGAGCGAGAATGCCGTGCGTGAGGCCCGTACCGAAACCGAGGCAGTCGACTTGAGCGCCGCAGGTACGGCCAACACCTACTACGTAAGCCAGCCGGCCACGACCTACAAGTTCAAGGCTACGGTCAAGGGCAACGGCGAGGCCTTCACCGGCTCGAACATATCCTATACGGCCGAAGACCTTGCAATCGATCCGGCATGTGCGCTTCTGGTATGGTACAACAGCGTTCAGTCCAGTTACCAGCCGTGGGCACAGTTGTCGCCTGTCGAAATTAACAGTGTTGAACTTGGCGATAACGGATATGTATATTTCCGTACTCCGGCCGCATTCGTGAACGGTAACGTGCTGATAGCGGTGTTCGACGCACCGGTTGACTACCAGAGCGTCGAGATCAACGACAAGCGTCAGATCACCAACGCCAACCTTCTGTGGAGCTGGAATATCGTGGCGGCCGAAGGATATGACCTCGATGCCACGGCCGTGACCAAGGGAGGCTACACCTTCATGAACCGCGATCTGGGAGCTGTCATCGATCCCGAAGATGCAGCCAATGACATAGAGAAGGCCTCGACTGTCGGAAACTACTACCAGTACGGCCGCAAGGATCCGTTCCCGTCGATTCCCGACTATACGAGCGTGCAGATATGCTACATGACCGGCCTTACCTTTACGCCGACCTATACTCCGATTGTTGCGTTGGATCAGGGCTCGTTCGGCCGTGCCGATTACGCCCGTGTGGCCCACCACCAGATTTTGGGAAATACGGGCGAGACCATTGCCGTGAAACTCTATGAGAACAGGGGTGATGCTACCGCTGCTGAGGCAGTTGCGGCTGCAGCCGCCATGCCGTATGCCTGGATGCAGGAATATGATTGGGGACATTGGATGGCCAATGACGGCGGCGAAGCATGGTCCACGACCGCCAAGACTATTTATGACCCGTGTCCGGCTGGTTGGCGCATGATGACCGAGGAGGCATGGAATGCCCTGATTGGTGACGCGACGGCACATGCCGATTTGGACGTCGGCAAAGGTTTCCGCTTCGATGCCGAGGAGTTGCGGGGCGCATATTTCCCGATAAACACCAAGCGTGGTGGAAACGGCTACGGCAACGACTATTCCGGAAGTTGCGGTGTGCCGTGTTATTCCAGCTATGCCGTTGCCGGACATACCGATTACGAGAATACGCGTGTCGTCATAGCCGAATTCAAGGCTAACTATGCCACAACCGAGGTGCAGGCTACAGGCGAAGATGGAAAACCTGTGGTGGACGAAGAAGGGAAACCCGTAATGGTACCCGTAGATAACACCGATATCACGTTCAATGCCGAGAACCGCGGTAATGCGCATGGCTTCTGCGTGCGCTGCATCAGGGAGACCGTGACCGAATAAAAAAATTGTAATTAAGGCAACGGCGCCTGTAAAGAGGCGCCGTTGCCGTTTCCCGGCAATCCGACTGCGGTGCTGAAGACGAATTGTCGGACCTATAAGTGATGATACCAACCTGAAAACATATGAAACCTAAAACTTACCTTAATGAACGTATGGGGTATGTGACTCCTGCGTTAGATGTCTGCGCAGTCGAAATGCAGTCCGGCTTTGCCGTAAGCTACGACCCGACCGACGCGATCGAGAAGCCTGGTTCGGACCAGGATTATGAGGAGTGGTAAACGTAAAAAGCTACAACTATGAAGAGACTTCTTTATTCTTTGTTGGGAATGGCCGTATGCGCTTCCTGTACCTATGATCCCGATGTGGCGACACCGTCGGCCGGTGAGCGCCTGTTGCGTCTGCGCGTAGCCGATGTCGAGATGGCGACTGTTCCTGACGATGGTTCGCGTACTACTTTTGCTGATGATTTCGTCATAAAGTGGGAGGACGAAAAAGACCTGGTAGGTGTTTCGATGTGGAATCCGTCGTCAGGACTGGAGCGTACCAGCAACGTAAAGGGAACCATCGGCCGTGATACTGATGGTTCGGCCGTTGTTTCCGCAACCGTAAACGCATTCGATGAGGGCGACTACTTGATGGCCTACTATCCGTACACGTCGGAACCACATAATTTCTGGCTTACCAGTGTGGTTGTCGCCGAGTCGCAAACGCAATACGGCCTCGGCAACTTCAACGGGTCCAACAACCCGATGCTGGCTGTCCCCGTACAGCTCCGTGGTACCGAGACCGACGTGGCCGAGCAGCTCCATTTCCGCTCGGTCGGAGCCCTGGTTGAGTGGGGCGTTTACTCGTCCGACGAGGCGTACCGCAGCGAAAAGATACTCTCCGTGGCATTCACCACCGAGGGTAATGCCGTTGCCGGAACGCGCACCTTCAACATACAGAAGGTTGTCGAGGACGAGGACCTCGATGTTGCGCTCAACACTGCCGGCACGTCCATTGACAAAAACAGCATTACCGTCTCCGTGATCGGAGATGCTCCGGTACCTGCCGCAGCGTCGCCCGAACAGTCGGTATATGCGGTCATGCTTCCCGGTACCCATACCGGAGACCTTGTGGTTACGACGGACAAGGCCAAATATACATGGAGCGACAAGACTCTCGATGCTCAGCGTTCGTATGTACGCCGCATAGGGCTGAACCTTGCCGGAGAGAACGTGGTGCGTGAAGAGATCGTTTTGTCCGAGGTGGACCTGAGTGCCGCCGGTACGGCCAATACCTATATCGTTAACAAGGCTGCCACAATCTACAAGTTCAAGGCTACGGTCAAGGGCAATGGCGTGGCCCGTTCGTTCACATGGAAGGAGACTGACGGGACGGAGATTACGCGCGGCTATACCGAGGCTGAACTTGCCATCAATCCGGCCCGTGTTGCCGTGCTGTGGTACAATACTCCCAAGCAGTCGTACGGCTGGTCGCACGAGAGCCCGATTGCCGGCAATACGGTAACGCTTGAAGATGGAGTGGTTTCGTTTGCGACTCCCGATCCGTTCGTTTCGGGCAATGCCGTTATCGCGGCTTACGATGATGCCGGTACGATACTCTGGAGTTGGAACATCTGGGCTGTCGAGGGTTACGATCCCGATGCTCTTACCCACAATGCCGGCGGTTATACTATGATGGACCGCAACCTTGGTGCCATGGCAGGCCCCGAGGTGATGAACAATTCCGACAAGCGCGAGGCCGCATGGGCCATAGGCAACTACTACCAGTGGGGCCGCAAGGACCCGTTCCCGGCCGGTGCCGAATATGATGACGGCGGCTTTGGTGAGAACATGTTCTGGGGACTTCCTACATATACGCCGATAGCCGAACTTGCGCAGGACTTCTCCGGCACGTCGTGGGGATCGTCCGACATGATGTTCGGCAGCAATGCGGTTGCGAATTGCCATCTGTTGAAGAGTATTCTTGGCGCAGGCTTCACGACCGAACAGGGTGTTGCCGAATCGGTGGCATACCCGTATCGCTGGATGTCTTATGAGAACGAGGATTGTGCCGGCAGCTACTATTTCTGGATGCTCGACTACAACAACCTCTCCACCAGTGAGCAGAAGGGCTCATGGCGTTATCTGTGGGGAGCTCCCGAGATCGGCAAGGTTGCCGGTAACGACAACCTCAAGACCATCTACGACCCGTGTCCGCCGGGCTGGAAGGTCGCTCCGGCCGATGCATATTCGTTTGTCGTAGGCAACCTGCAGAATATGCAGTGGGGCTATTACGACGAGTCCAGCGGTGCATACTTCCCCTATACGGGACAGCGTCAGGCCGGATTCGGCGGCAGCCAGCTTCGTTCGCTTACCAACGGCACGATGTTCCTGTCGAGTGCATGCGTAGGGGAGAATACGCTGCAAAAGGCTTATAACGGAGGCGTACAGACATACAATACCTATCCCGGAGCCGGTTATAACCTCCGTTGCGTCAAGGAGGGTAACGGCGTTTACGAACTTCCGCATTCGGGTCCGCGCTGTCTGTTTATCGGCAACTCGATTACCCGTACGTGGAACTCCTATCATCCAGAGTTCTTCACAGACAACGATTTTCTGGGCAAGGGTATCGACGGCCAGACATCGGAGCAGATCAAGAACCGTTTTTACAGTGATGCTATTGCCAATGACCCCGTGTGCGTTCATATAGCATGCGGTATCAACGACATGGCCAACAACGACGGAGCCAACCGTACCAACGAGGGAATCTTTGCGAACATCAGGGAGATGGCTGAAATGGCCGCATCGAAGGGCATAAAGGTTATTATTGGTTCGACGCCTCCGGCCAACTACATATGGTGGCTTGATGAGGAGTGGAATGCTGCCAATGATGTTGCACAGCGTGTCATCGATCTCAATGTCATGTTGAAGGCTTATGCCGAGGAGCGCGGGTTCGGTTATGCCGATTACCATTCGGTGCTCAAGGACGAGGAGAACGGTCTGAAAAAGGAGTATCAGGTCGATGCCGTACACCCCAACCTCGAAGGGTTCAAGGTTATGGAGTCCGTATTCTTGCCTGTTTTCGAGCAGGTGACCTATAATCCCGATGCAGTCGGCAGCGACGGACAACTTGACGACTTTGACAACGAGTATTGGAATTGACGATATAAGACTTTAGAGATATGAAACATATATCATATATTGTATTGTTGGCCTCGTTGTTTGCGGTATCGTGTGTCGATGAGGGCGATACGCTCCAACCGTCAGGCGCAGCCGATGGTATAGGTTTTGTCGGCACGATGGACTCCGGTGATGAGTCGCGTACGTCGTATGAACAGGGCGATGAGTCGGTGAAGGTCATGTGGGCCGCAAACGACAGGATAGGTATATTTTCCGAAATGGAAGGCAGTGTCAAGGATTCCAACTTCGGTTATCAGGCTGTCGAGGCTGCAGCCTCGACCTCGTTCCGCAACATCAGCGGCAGCGAGGTCGTAGAGTGGGCCGATGAAACTACTCCTCACGATTTTTATGCATACTATCCGTATGACAAGTCCGTTACGGACCTGCATGCCGTACCTGTGAGCGTGGCTTCGGAGCAGACGTATGATGAGAACGACCTGTTGGGCTTCCTTTCCGAAAGTGATTTCATGTATGCATCGTCATTGGGCCATACCAAGGCCGAGGTAGGTGAAGGCAACCCGTTACAGCTTGCTTTCCGCCATCTTTTCTCGATATTGCGTGTAAGGCTCCGTGCTTCGCAGTTTGTAGGTGTCGATGCCATAAAATTCCGTTGTACGGACGAGTCGGAGGCCCTATCGCTCGATTCGGGAGCTACGGTAGATCTTGCAACCGGTGAGATCGATATGACTTCGGCCACGACTGCGAACGAAATAGCCGTTGTCGGCCACCGTGAGCTGACCATGAACGACTATGCCGATTATTACATGCTCGTTACTCCGGGCCATGCCGGCAAAACTTTCGAATTCGTAGCCGTGATTGGCGATACGGAGCGTGTTTTTGCCACACGTACAGTGGGTGAGTCCGGTCTTTCCGCCGGCAAGACCATTATTGTCGAGGCCGATCTCGAGGTCAGCGACGAGGAGGCTTCTCCCGTAACGGATTTGAGTGCCGCCGGGACTGCCAACACGTATTATGTCAGCCAGCCAGGAACGATCTATAAGTTCAAGGCTACGGTCAAGGGCAACGGCGAGGCCTACACGAGCGATAATCTGTCGTATACGGC
>DXGW01000097.1 GCA_019113665.1 Candidatus Alistipes excrementipullorum | reverse complement strand
ATGTTCTCTACGGGGAATGCCATGCCCGAGAGCATGATTATGGGCAGGAGCAGCAGCATGCCCGAGATGATGATGGCTGTGGACTGGCGGTCGGTCACGGTCGAGATCAGAAGCCCGAATGCGAGTGCGAGTACAAGATAGAGCAGCGACACGCCGACCATTGCCGTCATGTTGCCGGACATCGGAACGCCGAGTGCGAAGCGGGCCAGAAGCAGTATCGAGGCGAGGTTGATGCATGACAGCAACAGGTATGGTACCATCTTGGCAATCACTATGTTGATCGGCCTTACGGGCGAAACGAGCAGTACTTCCATCGATCCGGTCTCCTTTTCGCGGACTATCGACACCGAGGTCATCATGGCGCAGATCAGCATGAATATCATTCCCATGATACCCGGGACGAAGTTGTACGAACTCTTCATCTGGGGATTGTACAGCAGGCGGGTTTCGGGCATGAAGCCGTAGGCTTCCCCGCCGGTCAGAATGCTCTGGAGGTATGCGGCCCCGGCCGTTGCGGCATTGGGGTCCGATGCGTCGAATACCAGTTGTACGGCCGCCCCGCCGGAACCGGAAGCCGAGATACGGTCGTAATTGTCGGCAAAGACCACGACGGCATCGGCATCGCCGCGCCTGAGTACTTCGTCTATATTGCGTCCGTCGACATATCCCTTGAACGTGAAATAGGGATTGGCCGCGATGCGCTCGACGGCCGAACGTACGGCATCGCTGCGGTGCGGCGCCACGACGGCCACGTTGACGTTGTTGACCTCGGTCGACATGGCAAATCCGAAGAGCAGGGTCAGCACAATAGGTATTATGAGCACAACGAGAAGCGTGCGTTTGTCGCGCAGAATGTGCAGCGACTCCTTTTTTACGAATGACAGGAAACGATCCATGGCCTATTCCGAGCGTTGGGCCGTACGGGCCAGTGAACGAAAGACCTCGTCCATTGACCCGGCGGCGAATCCGTGTTTCAGTTCTGCCGGCGTGCCGAGGGCGCTGATCCGCCCGTCGACCATGATCGAGACACGTGAACAGTATTCGGCCTCGTCCATGTAGTGTGTGGTGACGAATACAGTGGTGCCTTCGGCAGCCGTTTCGTATATCAGTTCCCAGAACTGACGGCGTGTGACAGGGTCTACACCGCCTGTCGGTTCGTCGAGGAAGACGATCTCGGGTCGGTGTATGGTCGCAACCGAGAAGGCGAGTTTCTGTTTCCAGCCCAATGGCAGTTCGCCCACGAGGGTGCGTGTCTCGGCACGGAAGTCGAGACGCCCGAGGAGTGATACCGTGCGGCGTTTGATCTGCATGTCTGAAAGTCCGTATATGCCTCCGTAAAGGCGTATGTTTTCGGCTACGGTAAGATCGTCGTAGAGCGAGAAACGCTGGCTCATGTAACCTATGTGCCGTTTTATCTCTTCACCCTGGGTCATGATGTCGCAACCGGCTACGCTGCCGCTGCCGGAGGTCGGGTAACTCAATCCGCACAGCATGCGCATGGCCGTGGTCTTGCCGGCCCCGTTGGCCCCGAGGAACCCGAAGATCTCGCCGCGCCCGACTTCGAACGATATGTGGTCGACGGCCGTGAAGTCCCCGAAGCGTTTGGTAAGTTCGCTTACCGATATGATCATCTTATTCATGGTGCATGAGTTTTATGAATACGTCTTCTATGCCGGCTTCGACAGGGTGCAGCTCTATGTCGCGGAATCCCCGTCCGGCAAGCCATTCGGTAAACCGGCCGGCATCGAAACCGTTGTCTACGGTCAGGTGGTGCGCCGACCCGAATGGATAACATTCGACGACATCGCGTGAATCGCGTGCGGCTTTGAGCAGCCCGTACATGTCGCTGCCCGACAGGGCATAAAGCCGTCCGTCGAAACGTGAGACTATGCCCCGGGGCGAGTCCGTGCACAGAATGCGCCCCTTGTCGCACAAGGCAATGCTGTCGCAGCGGCGTGCTTCGTCCATGTATGGGGTCGATACGAGTATCGACATGCCGGCCGCCTTGAGCGAGGCGAGCATGTCCCAGAATTCACTGCGTGAAACAGCATCGACGCCGGTGGTCGGTTCGTCGAGGAAGAGCACCGACGGCCGGTGTACGAGTGCGCAGCAGAGGGCGAGTTTCTGCTTCATGCCGCCCGACAACTTGCCGGCGCGGCGTTTGCCGAAGGGTTCGATCTGGCGGTATATCGGGGCTATAAGATCGTAGTTTTCCCTGACTTTGACGCCGAACAGGGCCGCGAAAAATTCGAGATTCTCGCTGACCGACAGGTCGGGATAGAGCGAGAAGCGCCCCGGCATGTAACCTACTTGGCTGCGTATCAGGCGGTAATCTGTTACCGTATCGTATCCGAGTACGCGTGCCGAGCCGCTGTCGGGCGTCAGCAGTGTGGTCAGCAGCCTGAAAAGAGTAGTCTTGCCGGCCCCGTCCGGCCCGATGATACCGAACATCTCGCCTTCGGAAACGTTGAAGGTCACCCCGTCGAGAGCCTTCGTCCTCCCGAACGTCTTGCTCAATCCGTATGTCTCGATTGCAGCCATCTTACAGCCTTACTTCTCCGTATGTACCTATCTTCAGGCGTCCGTCGTTCCTGACAGCGATCTTTACGGCATATACGAGATTTGCCCTGGAATTACGTGTCTGAATGGTCTTGGGCGTGAATTCGCTCTCGGACGATATCCATGTGATGCGGCCTTTGTAGTCGAACCGACTGTCACCTCCGAAATCGGCCGTTACAGTCACCTCCTGCCCTATCTTCAGGTCGGCCAGCTGCTCCGATGTGAAGTAGGCGCGCAGATATATGGCGTTGAGGTCGGCGACCTTCATCAGAGGGCGCCCGACTGTTGCCAGTTCGCCGGCTTCGGCATATTTGGCCAGTACGGTGCCGCCTATGGGTGAGATGATGCGGCTTTTGGCGAGGCGGTCGTCGATCTGCGCTATCTGCAGGTCGATCGCCGACGAGTTGGCATCGATCGAGGCTGTATTGTTTTCGAGTGTCGAGAGCATGGCGTCGTATTCGCTGTTCAGCACCTTGAGTTGTGCGTCGACGTCGTCGAGCTGTTTCTCGGTGGCGGCTCCGTCCTTGAGGAGGCTCTCGATGCGCCGGCGTTCGGTCTGCTGCTTGGATATGCGCTCGCGCAGCGACGACAGTTGTCTCGATATGTCGGGCTTCGTGGAGCGGACCGATGCGGCGCTGCGTTGCAGCTGCAGTTTCTGCAGGTAGAGCTGTACGGTATCGATCGCTCCGACCTGTTCGAGGGCCTCCACCGTGTCTCCCTCTTCTGCATCGAAGGCGGTGATCCGCCCGTTGGCTTCGGCCGATACGACCACCTCGGTCGCTTCGAATGTTCCGGTTGCGTCGAAATCCGTGTTGCGGTTGCATGCCGCTGCCGTCAGCAGCATGGTAATTGGTATCAGCAGTCGTTTCATTGGTTTATCGTGTGTTTTAATTCATATATCGTTTTAAGCAGTTCGATTTCGCGGGCGCTGCGGGCAACGGCCGCGCTTTGCTCGTCGGTGATCTTTCGCAGCAGATCGTTCGTGTCGATTATCCCGTTTCGAAGTTTCGACTCGGCGGCCTCGCGTACGGACCTCCTGAGCGCAACGATCCTGTCATCGTCGGCCAGCGCACGCCGGAGCCGCTCTATTTCGCCGTTCTGCTCGACGCTCTGCAACTCGGTGTTGAACAGGAATATGTCGCGCTGTACGTCGAGCTGCCGTTTTGCTGTGGCTATGCGGTCGAGATTGTTGCGGCGTGTATAGTAGCCACCGAAATTCCATGTCATTCTGATGCCTACGACTGCGTTGAGACTCCAGTCGGCATTGAGCATGCTCTTGAAATAGTCGAGGCCCGGATATCCGTAGTAGCCCTGGGCGAACAGGCCGAAGCGCGGCATCGTCGAGGATTTGACCATCTTCTCGCGGGCAGTGAGCAGGTCGGCGCGCGCGTCGAGCAGATTAAGTTCAGGCCTGCGGTTCTCCATGCTGGCGGGCATCTCGGCGTCGGGCTGTTGCAGCGGTTTGTCTCCGATGTCGGTGCCTGTGAATACCGAAAGCATTCGGCGGTAGCTGTCGCACATCGATTCAAGTTGGGACAACTGTTGCCCTGCCGTCAGCAATTCGGCTTCGACGCTGTCCGCATCGGTCTGCAGGGCCACGCCGTTGCGTTGCAGCGAACGTATCTTGTCGAGAGTCGATTCGAGCAGACCTATTGTCAGGCGTGTCTGTGCGATGCGTTCGTCGAGCAACAGTATGCCGAAATAGAGTTCGTCTATGCGTCCGTCGAGCGCAAACAGGTCGACGTCGACCGTATGCCGTGACTCTGCGCTCTCGGCTTCCGCCATCAGTTTGTCGGCTCGGCTTTTGCCTCCGTCCCACAGTGTCTGGCTTACTTCAATCTGCATTCGGTACTGGTCCTTGCGCATGCCCGGTATCGAGATCCCCTGTTGGTCGAATATGCCCGAAAATGCATCGGGAAATGCCGGGGCATCGGTCTGCCATGTAGCCTGGGCCGAAAACGCTACCTGCGGCAGCCATGCGCGGCCGGCGTTCGACAGTGTGTACTGTTCGGTTTGCCGTATCAGGTCGTATTGCCTGATGGCGGGGTAGTGCTCCCGTGCGAGTCGGCGGCACTCATCGAGCGACGGCTGGGCATATGACGCAATTGTTGCGGCAATTGCGGCGAGGAGTGTGATCTGGCGTTTCATATTTGTGTTTGTTTTTCGATTCTGCGTGTAATCGTTTCGATGGTTTCGGCCTTCCGCATTTCGAAGAACTTTTCCTGATCCTCCGTCAGTTCGCCGAACAGCGGTTGTATGAGTGGAAAGGCCAGAAAGGGAAATATGTTCAGCGACAGTATGTCGAGCATGATCATACGTATGTCCATCTGCTCGATTTCGCCTCTTGCGGCTGCTTCGTTTATCTCTCGTTGCGTCTCTCCTGCAAGTTTGGCGATAATGACCGTTATCCTTTTACGTAATATTTCATGGTGTTCGGGGCGGGTTATTACTTCATTTATAATGAAACGCGGCAAGTCCGGATAGGCCCTTATGAAGTCGAAGTGACATGATATGCAGTCGCGCAGACGCTCCTTGAGAGGCAGAGTCGATTCTCCGAAAACCTTCAGTACTGATTCTACCAGAAGTCCCATTTCATTGTCGACGATACATTCGAAAATGTTCTTTTTGGTGCGGAAGTAGTAGTGCAGCATGGCATGCGTAACACCGGCTTTCTCCGCTATCGATGTCGTCCTCGCCCCATCGTAGCCCTTTAGCAAAAACTCCTGCTTGGCTGCTGCAAGTATGGCCTGTTCAGTATTCTGTGTTGGTTTTGCCATAGGTGGTTCTTGATTAATAATATTGTTTAACAAAATTGTTTATGCAAATATAGTAAGATATGCTCTTGTTGCCAAAAAATATTAACAATTTTGTTAATAGACGCTGCCGTGCGTTGTGTCTTTACATGAAAAAGCAACCGCCACGAAGTATGTGACGGTTGCTGTACGTATTTGTGCACCAAATGCTTATTGCTGCGTCTCGAGTGTGGCGGCGACCTTTTTCATCAGTTCGCTGATGGGCAGGTGCTGCGGGCATATCCTTTCGCATTTGCGGCAGGCGATGCACTCCGATGCCTTGCCGTGACCTTCGCTGTATGCTTCGTAATAGGCCTGTTGTATCGAGAATATGTGGTTGACCGACTGCTTGTCCGCATTGTAGAGCGCGAAATAGTCGGGTATGGGTATATGCTTCGGGCAGCCTGCCACGCAGTATCTGCAGGCGGTGCAGGGTATGGCTATCGACGAGTTGATTATCTCGACAGCTTTGCCTATGGCCTGCCGTTCCGTGTTGTCGAGCGGCTTGAAATCCTGCATGTACGATGTGTTGTCCAGCAGTTGCTCCGGCGTGGACATGCCGCTGAGCACCATCATCACTCCGTCGAGACTTGCCGCATAGCGTATGGCCCACGAGGCGGGCGACATGTCGGGACGTATGCTGCGGAACAGCGTCTCGGCTTCGGCGGGGATCTTTGCCAGAGAACCGCCCTTGACCGGCTCCATCACGACGACGGGCTTGCCGTGGCGACGGGCCACATCATAGCATTCATGCGACTGAATGCTGGCGTTGTCCCAGTCGAGATAGTTGATCTGCAACTGTACGAACTCCGTTTCGGGGTGCTCGGTGAGTATGCGGTCGAGCAGTTCGGCCGTATCGTGGAACGAGAATCCTATATGCCGTATGCGTCCTTCGGCCTTCAAGCGCGAGACGAAGCCGAAACTGTCGAAGCGCTCGGCCGTGCGGTAGTTGGCGGCATTGAGGCTGTGGAGCAGATAGTAGTCGAAGTAGTCGACGCCGCACTTCTGCAGCTGCTCCCCGAAGATGCGTTCCTGGTCCCCTTCCTTCGAGAGCATCATCGTCGGCAGTTTCGAGGCCAGGGTGAACGAGTTGCGGTCGTGGCGCCCGACAAGTGCCGTGCGTACGTAGCGCTCGCTCATGAAATCATGATACATGTAGGCGGTGTCGAAGTACGTGAAGCCGCGTTCGATAAACATGTCGACCATGCGTTCGAACGTACCCTCGTCGACCTTCGAGAAGTCGCCCTCTTCGGCCAGCGGCAGACGCATGCAGCCGAATCCGAGTTTGAGAGCCATGCTATTTGCGTATTATGTACCTGATTACGGCCCAGCCGCCGAATATCTGCAGGAGCATGCCCGGCAGGCCTATGCGGAAATCCTGCAATGCGGCATTGAGCTCTCCGACAATGGCCCATTCGCCGAGTGTGCCGATGATCTGGTATGCGGCCACTACCGCAGCCATCAACGGCAGCGTGACGCGCTTGAAGCGTGCGGCCGTAAAGCCTGCGGCCAATGCCAGAAGCGTCGATTTGAGCATGATGGCGGGAAGTGCCGCCACGGCCGGCATGCCGAAGAGCAACGAATTGGCCAGCGGTGATGCGAGAGCCGTGAGCAGGCCCACGCGCCAACCGTACTTGTATGCCCCGACAAGTGTGAAGAAATAGATCGGCAGCCACATCACGCCACCCTGCGGTATGAGGTGGAAGAGTTGCGGCAGGGCAATGTTGCCGAGAACGAAGAGTGCGGCTGTGCCGTAGGTCTTTGCCTGTCTGTACTCGAACGAGTAGAGTTTTACCGTTGTTGTTTCCATGATATTGGTATTTGTGTGTTTGTCTATATGTTGAGGCTTATGCCCGCCATGACCGTAGCCCGTGGCATCGGGAAGCCTGCGTTTATCTCGTATCTCTGTGCCAGTAGATTCTCGCCGCGTATCCACAGGCCGAGCCATTCGGTGGCGTTGAACGAGCACCGTGCGTTCCACAGCACGAAGCTCTCCTGCCGGTATTCGCCGGTTCCGGCGACCTTGACCGCCGTGTAGAGCCCGGCGACATATTGTATGCCCGTCGAGACGTTCCAACGACCCCGGGTGAACGAGCCTCCGGCGTAGAGCTTGTGTTCGGGCGATGCCAGCACAGGCTGTTCCATGTGCAGGAAGCTGTAGTTGGCGTCAACTCTCCACATGCTGTTTATGCTGAAACCCGCCTGCAGCTCGAAACCGGTATTGTCGATGCGTCCGGTGTTCATGTTCTTCTGCCGGCCGTCGACCGGTACGCGCATGATAAGGTTCTCTCCGTCGATATGGAATACGTTGACTCCGTATGAGAGCCTTCCGTCAAGCAGCCGCTGCGAGAATGAGATCTCGTAGTTCCACAGGCGCTCCGGCTTAAGGTCGGGATTCTGCGGCGGGAACATA
>DXGW01000008.1 GCA_019113665.1 Candidatus Alistipes excrementipullorum | reverse complement strand
AACGTAAAAATGTGAGCCCCTCATCTGAAAAAATAACATTAAAAATGTTTGTTTTTATTGAAAATCTGACGTATATTTGTGTTACAAACGTGGGGTTCTCCCATTTCTCATTAACCTAACTAACCTAACCGGGGTTTGATTGTTGCCAGACAGTTCAAACCCCTTTCTTTTTTTGGTGCTTCCAAAACGTGTGCCGCGTATAAAAACAGTTGCCGGGAATTGCCGTTTTGAGGATTGTTTGTACCTTTGTGGCGGCAAGCCCGCTCCATCGCTGCCCGCTTCGGCGGGGGGAGGAAAGTCCGAGCAACACAGAGCGCCGTCCAAGCTAACGACTTGACGTCCGTAAGGGCGTAGTAACGTAACAGAAAACAACCGCCCGCAAGGGTAAGGGTGAAAAGGCGGGGTAAGAGCCCACCGCGGAGGTAGCAATACGCTCCGGCAGTACGTCTGACGGGTTGCAAGACCATGTATACCGACAGCCAAGGGTTGCTCGTCCGATGTCGGGGGGTAGGTCGCTTGAGGCCGCAGGTGACTGCGGTCGTAGATAAATGATGGAGGCTTCGCCTGCGGGCGGAGAACAGAACTCGGCTTACAGGGCTTGCACGAAAAAACCGTTCCCCGCGAAGGGAACGGTTTTTTGTTGGCGGCATGGGGTGCGGTGTTTGTCTCCGGCTCCGGAGCCGGATTATTTGCCGCCGTGTCCGGCTTCTCTGGACTGCAGGAACTCTGCGAGTTTGCGTACGGCCCGCCCGCGGTGCGATACGGCGTTCTTCTCGTCGGGCGTCATCTCGGCGAACGAGCGGTCGAACCCGTCGGGTATGAAGAGGGGGTCGTAACCGAAGCCCTCGCAACCCGATTCGTGGTCGGCGATATGCCCCTCGACAATCCCTTCGAACAGATACTCGCGGCCTTCGAGCAGCAGCGAGATAACGGTGCGGAAACGTGCGCGGCGGTTGGTCGCGCCCTGCAGGTTTTTCAGCAGCAGGCGGTTGTTGGCTGCAAAATCGTGGCCGTCGGTGGCATAGCGGGCCGAGTGTACGCCCGGGGCGCCGCCAAGGGCCTCGACCTCAAGTCCGGTATCGTCGGCGAAGCAGTCGCGGCCCGTGCGTTCGTGCAGATAGTGCGACTTCTGCGAAGCGTTGGCCTCGAGCGTCTCCCCGGTTTCGGGTATCTCTTCGTCGATGCCGCACTGGCGCGGCGTTACGAGGCGGAACCCGTCACCGAGTACGGCCTGCACCTCCGAGAGTTTGTGTGCGTTGTTTGTTGCGAATATTATCTCCATTTTTGTCTCTATTTGGTCGTGTCGTTGAACCGGTATCCGAAGCCTGCGACAATGCAGCCGTGTGTCCCGATGCCGCCCTCGATGTAGCCGAAGAAGCGGCGTCCGAAGGCTATGCCGAGCGGCGTTATCTGCAAGGCGGGGGCGTAGCCCATGTAATGCTCGGGATATACGTCGCGGAATGAGTGTCCGATATACATCGCCGCGCCGAACCCGATGGACGAGTATAGCCGTATGTCCGGGTGGTTGAGCCACGTGAAGCGTACCGTCGGCAGGAGTGTTATTACGTGCCTCATGTCGGTGCCGACATAGCTGTCATCATCAACCATGTTCCTGCGCTCGTATAATCCGCTGTACGACAGGTTGGCGTGCAGCGACAGCCATCGTCTGAACTGGTAGCCGTATGATACCGTTGCCGCGCCGCTGAACCCCGTCTTGCTGACGTAGGTTGGTCTGGGATAGAACATGTTGATGTAGACATTGAACGGCCAGGCGCCCCACGATACCCTCACTTCATGCTGAGGCGTGAATGGAGGCCGCTCCCTCTTGTCGCGGCGTCCGCCCGCGAAGGCCGTGCCAGCCATTGCCGCCAGCACGAGCAGAAGCATTGCAATGCGTATGTAGCGTCCGGCTCCCATGGTGTCAATACATGTACATGCCGTCGTAACTGTATTCACGGCTGTAGCCGTTGCAGAATATCTTTACATGCGATACTCCGAGGTATTGTGCCTGGAGCTTGTCGGTGTAGTCGCTTGCCACGGCGCATATCTCCCACGACCCGCTGTCGAACCAGGACGCCGTGGGGTCCTGGCCGTGCACCGGCTCGGTGGCCTCGAACGTGATGGAGGTTGCGGGGTCGGGGCTGCCGTAATTCACCGAGAGTTTGCCGCTGCCCGAAATGAGCGTGTCGAAGCGCAGCTCCTGTTTTGCATCGTCATCGGTGGTGACGTATGTGGGTTTTATGGAGAGCTCGAGGTCGACCTTTCCCGGTATGTGAAGCGTGTAGAGCCGCCTCTCGCCGTCGGACGAGATGCCCGGGCTGGTGATTGACGGCATGTTGTCGACATCGTACTGCTCGCCCGCATACCTGAATGTCCACACGGCGCCTTCGCTGTCGAGAGTCAGGCCGCCCGTATCGATGATCAGTTCGGTGTATGACGATACGATATGCCATTGGCCCTGTTCCCCTTCGAAGATCCGGTTCGTGTAGAAATAGGTGTCGTGTATCTCTTTGCGGTCCTCTTCGGTCTCCGCCGCAACGTACTCGTTGAACAGCAGCATGACCCGTACTATGGGCAGCTGCCCGGCCACGAAGCTGTCGACATGCCTGAAATGCGTATATCCGGTCAGCGTGGGGTTGAACTCCCCGCCTTCGCTCGTGCGGCAGCCGGCCATCATGGCCATGGCGGCCAGTATCAGTATCATACGTCTCATTGTTTCGGTGCTTTTTGCGAGTTGAACCTGTAACCTATGCCCACGATCAGGGCGCCGTGCATGCCGACGCCTGCTTCGGCATATCCGAAGAGCGCCCGCCCTACGGCTATGCCGAACGGCGAGAATTGTGCGCACCACCCCGTTTCGTTGAACCTGTATTGTTTGAGTCCCGAGTAAGTGCTGTACGTATTGAACACCATGCCCACGCCCAGCGAGGAGTACATGCGTACCCATGGTCTGTTGAGCCATGTGAAGCGGACCACGGGCATGACGGATATGTATTGTGAACTGTTGTTGCCGATCTTCGAATTGTCGACATTGCTGTATTTCGAGCCGAACTCCCCGTAGTAGCTCAGTGCCACGCCCAGGTCGAACCACTTCTTGAAACGGAAGTCGTAAGAGAGCGTATAGCAGCCCGAAGCGTATGTCGGGCCGTTGTATGACCTTGTTCCGTCGATGGTATTGCCGATCCAGTACGGGTATGACGCAATATCGCCCATGGTGGGGAAGGCACCGCCCGAGAAACGAAGTTCGTGTTGTTTCTGAAAATCTATTTTGGGCTTCGGAACCTTCACTTCTGTCGGTTCGTCGGCCGATGACACTGCCGGCAGCATCAGCAGGGCAAGCAAGGCAAGGAGTCTCTTCATGTCGTAAGCCTTTGGTGTAGTTGAAACAAATATAGACAAAATAATATCCGTTCACAAGGCTTTGTGCATGAAAATACCATTTGTGAGATATTTACGCATGTTTCGGACAAAACAAAAGAGGGAAACCGAAGTCTCCCTCTCCCCCTTAAAAATTAACCCTAATTGCTAACTCCGAAGAATCTCGCCGAGATAGGAATCCAGGAACAGAAGCTCGTGGTCTCCCTTTATGACTCCCAGCATCAACAACTCTTCATCGCTAACAGAACATAACGCCTTATCGTCACTTTCTACCATAGGCAGCTGTTTTAGATCGTTTCCGTAATAGTAACGGGCTGCCCTGATTTTTTATTGTGCGATTCAGCTTAAAACGAGATTATTTTCCTTGATCATTTTTCTCAAATTTATCAAGGCGTAGCGCATACGACCCAAAGCGGTGTTTATGCTTACGTTTGTCTGTTCAGCTATCTCCTTGAAGCTCAATCCCGAGTAATATCTCATCATCACGACTTCGCGTTGCTCGTCCGGAAGAAGCTCCACCAAACGGCGGACATCTTTTTCGATCTGTGCCGACACCATGTCGTCCTCGATCGTACGCTCGGCGAAGCGCAAAGTCCCCAAAACATTGTATCCTGCGTCGGCTTCGTTCAGTTGTTTGTCCTGCTTTGCGGCCCTGAAGTGGTCGATGACCTGATTGTGGGCTATGCGCAGTATCCACGACAGGAACTTGCCGTTGTCGGAGTATCGTCCCTCGTCTATGACGCGAACTGCCTTGATGAAAGTTTCCTGGAATATGTCATCGGCGACGTCGTTATCTTTGACCATCATTCGTATATAGTCACGAACGCGACGGCTGTGCCGCTCGATGAGTTGGGAAATAGCTCCCCGGTTGCCCGCAAGGTAGCTATTAAGCAATACCTGGTCACTCAATACTTGAACGTTCATACTCTTCTCCTTTCAGTAAAAAATTATAAAGAGTATATATTTTCCGATAGGCAATTCCCGTTTTAAAGTTTAACAAATACTTTCATTTCGAACGCAAGGTACGTACTTTATCCGAAATTTCCAAATAGTACGCGTCCAAACATTCGCGCTTTCAATGGCAAAATTCGTGCCGAAATGGCGTTCTGACGCATGTTTCGGTTCCGGCGGGCCGGGGCGAAGCGGCCAAATTGGCCGGTCAATCGCCCTGGTCCGGAGGTGTTTATCTGGGTTTGGACTCGCAATAGGCGCAGCGGTACGAGCCGTCTTCCGAGCGTCGGAAGAGCGTGTCGACATCTTCGCTCGTCGATATGCAGTTGCGGTTCGTGCAGTGCATCTCGTTGACTACGTAATTGCCCGAAAGGCGCGGAGTCGGTGTGGTCGGACGTTCGGGCGACCACTCGAGCAGCTTGCATATGAGTGCCATGCGCACGAACTTTCCGTTCTCGACCTGGCGGAAGTAGGCGGCACGCGGGTCGTTGTCCACGGCGCGCACTATCTCGTTGACGCGCGGCAGCGGGTGGAGCACTATCATATCCTTCTTTGCCGTGGCGAGTTTCTCGGGCGTCAGGATAAAGCTGTCGCGCAGGCGCTCGAACTCCTCCTCGTCGAGGAAACGCTCCTTCTGTACGCGGGTCATGTAGAGTATGTCGAGTTCGGGCATCACCTCCTCCATGGTCTTCACCTCGCGTGTGGGTATGCCGTTGCGGTCGCATACCTCCTCGCGCAGGTATGACGGCAGGCGCAGCTCATCGGGAGCGATGAGTATCACCTTGATGCCCGTATAGCGCGACAGGGCCTTGATGAGCGAGTGTACCGTGCGGCCGAACTTCAGGTCTCCGCAGAAACCTATGGTGAAGTTGTCGAGGCGTCCCAGCTCACGGCGTATCGTGAGCAGGTCGGTCAGCGTCTGCGTCGGGTGGGCATGGCTGCCGTCGCCGGCGTTGATGACCGGTATGCCGGCATACTGCGATGCCACCAGCGGGGCGCCCTCCTTGAAGTGGCGCATAGCTATGATGTCCGCAAAGCAGCTGATGACCCTTACGGTGTCGGCTACGGTCTCTCCCTTCGATACCGATGACGAGGCGGCGTCGGAGAAGCCTATGACATTGCCTCCGAGCTCCATCATGGCCGACGTGAAGCTCAGGCGCGTGCGTGTGCTCGGCTCGTAGAAGAGCGTGGCGAGCTTGCGTCCGCGGCATACGTCGCTGTATTTGCTGCGGTTGGCGATGATGTCGAGCGCAAGGTCGATTATTTCATTTATTTCGCCGACCGAGAGGTCGGTGGTGTCGATAAGGTGTTTCATGACGTTTCGGTTTTTGGTTCGGTGTGTTGTGTTTCGGCCGTTGCCGGCCTGCATGCGTCAGCCCTTGATCCAGCTCTCGTCGGACGGGTTGTTGCGGAAGGCTATGAGGCGGGCCTTGTCTTCGGGCTTGATGTAGCCTTCGTCGGCCGCAACCTCCACGAGCGTGTCGAGATCCGAAAGCGATACGTTGCGTACGTTGGCCTCGGCCAGACGCTCCAGACCGCGCTTCATGCCGTAGGTGAAGATGCTCGCTACGCCCAACACTTCGGCTCCGGCCTCGCGCAGCGCCTCGACCACCTCGATGCAGCTGCCGCCGGTCGATATGAGGTCCTCGATAACCACGACCTTCTGTCCGGGCTCAAGGCGACCCTCGATGCGGTTGGTGCGTCCGTGGTCCTTGGCGCCGCTGCGTACGTAACCCATCGGCAGGCCGAGGATCGTCGCCGTGATGGCCGCATGGGCTATTCCGGCGGTGCTCGTGCCCATCAGCACCTCGCATTCGGGATAATTCGTGCGTACGGTCTCCGCCAGGCCGTTCTCGACGTCGGTGCGCACCCTGACGTCCGACAGTGTCAGGCGGTTGTCGCAGTATATGGGGCTTTTGATTCCGCTCGCCCAGGTGAACGGCTGCTCGGGGCGCAGGAATACGGCGCCGATCGAAAGCAGATCTTTGGCTATGAGTTTTTTCATATCGATTGTTGTTTTTGCATTCCGTTTCTGCCGGCCCTAAAGGGCCTTGCGCAAAATATCCTCCATCTCGCCCGGCAAAACGCCCCCTTCGTGCACCTTGACTCCGTCGATATAGAACGTCGGCACGTAATAGTAGTCGTAGCTGTCGGCTATCTCGGGGTGTTCCGACTCCTCTATCATCTCGATTTCGATGTCACGGAGTTCCGGACAGTTCTGTTTCGCTTCGTCGATGTAGCGCATGGCCTTCCTGCAGAAGGGGCAGTTGCGCAGGTAGAAGAGCTTTACGGGTTTCATGGCGTGTTGATGTTTTTATGTTATCGTCCTTCGTTGCCGAGAAATTCGGCCACGCAGCGGCGGTATGCGGCTACCGGATCGTCGGCTGCCGTGATCGGGCGCCCTACGACTATGTAGTCCGAACCTATCTCGCGTGCGCGTGCCGGGGTGGTTACCCTCACCTGGTCGGCCTTGTCACCGTCTGCAAATCTTACGCCGGGCGTAACCGTAAGGAACCCTTCGCCGCAGGCGTCCTTGACCATGCGGGCCTCCAGCGGCGAGCATACCACGCCGTCGAGCCCGGCCTCACGGGTGTTGCGGGCATACTTTACGATGCAGTCGTTGATCGTCGCGTCGATGAGCAATTCGTTCTGCATGCGCTCCTCGCTTGTGGAGGTGAGCTGCGTCACGGCTATGAGCAGCGGTCGCGTGCCGTCGGGGCGTGTCAGCCCTTCGAGCGCGTAGCGCATCATCTCGATCGTGCCGGCAGCGTGTACGTTGCACATGTCGATGTCGAGGCGTGACAATACGGCCATGGCCTTCTTTACCGTGTTGGGAATGTCGTGCAGCTTGAGGTCGAGGAAGATCTTGTGGCCGCGGCGCTTGATTTCGCGCACGATGGGCGCTCCCTCGGCGTAAAACAACTCCATGCCTATCTTCACGAAAGGCTTCTCCTCCTTGAAGAGGTCCAGAAACGCGAGCGTCTGCCCGGCGCTTGCAAAGTCGCAAGCGATGATTACGTCCTTGTTCGTCATTTCACTATTCCAATTATGTCACTCAGTTTTTCTATTCCGAGGCGCTCCATTTCCGCCGGCAGCGCTTCGATTATCTCCTTGCATGCATAGGGGTTTACCAGGTTGGCCGAACCCACCTCGACGGCCGTGGCTCCCGCCATCATCATCTCGATGACATCAGAGGCCGAGGCGACGCCTCCGCAGCCGATGACCGGCACGGAGCAGGCCCTGGCGACCTGATATACCATTCTGACGGCCACGGGAAAGACTGCCGGCCCCGAAAAACCGCCCATCGTGTTGGCTATGACCGCGCGGCGGCGCATGGTGTCGATGCGCATGCCCAGCAGCGTGTTGATCAGGCAGAGTCCGTCGGCTCCGGCCTCTTCGCAGGCGCGGGCTATGGCCACTATGTCCGTGACGTTGGGGCTCAGCTTTATGTATACCGGTTTGGTGGTCACCTCCTTGACGGCTCGCGTAACCTCGGCTGCGCTTTCGGGCGAGGTGCCGAAGCTCATGCCGCCGTGCCGCACGTTGGGGCAACTGACATTGACCTCGATGAGGCCCACCTGTTCCTGTGCATCGATGCGCTCGCAGCAGTAGCGGTATTCGTCGATCGAGAAGCCGCTGATGTTGGCGATGACCGGCTTGTGGAAATACTCCTTCATGCGCGGCAGCTCCTCGGCTATCACGGCGTCGATGCCGGGGTTCTGCAGTCCGACCGAATTGATGAGGCCCGACGTGCATTCGGCGATGCGCGGCGTGGGGTTGCCGAAACGGGCTTCGCGCGTGGTGCCCTTGAACGAGAACGATCCGAGTATGTCGAGATCGTAATATTCGCTGAACTCGCGTCCGAACCCGAACGTCCCGCTGGCCGGGATTACCGGGTTGTCCAGCCGCAGTCCGCTCAATATGACCGAAGTGTCTACCATATTATCTCCTCCTTTTTGAGTACGGGACCGTCCTTGCAGATACGTTTGTTGCCGTACTTGGTTTTGCATGAGCAGCCCATGCAGGCGCCGAATCCGCACCCCATGCGCTCCTCGAAGCTGTATTCGCCGCTGCACTCCGTTGCTTCGCACAGCGCCCGCAGCATCGGCAGCGGTCCGCAGGCATAGACGTAGTCGAACTCCAGTGCCGGCAGCACGTCCGTGACGAACCCGCGGGTGCCGACCGAACCGTCGGCCGTTGCGATGTGCACCTCCGCACCCAGCGAGCGGAACTCGTCGGCGTAGAATATCTCGTCGGCACGGTTGAATCCGAGTACGACCTTGACGTCGCGTCCTTCGGCCATGAGCCTTTTCGCGAGGTTGTAGAGCGGCGGGACGCCGACGCCTCCGCCGACAAGCAGCGGGTGTTGCGCTCCGCTCCCTGTCGAGAAGCCGTTGCCCAGGCCCGTCAGCAGGTCGAGGCTTTCGCCTTCATGCATGCGGCTCAAGATGGCCGTACCGCGGCCCACGACCTTGTAGATCAGAGTTATCGTCCGACCGTCATAGTCGCATACCGATATCGGCCGCCGCAGGTAGCACCCCTCGACGGCTATGTTGACGAACTGTCCGGGTGCGGTAAGCGCACCGGTATCCCCTTCGAGGACCATGCGCCATACCGAAGCCGTCAGCTGTTCGTTGCTACTGATCAGATATGTACCTTTGCGCTGCATCGTCATTCGGCGTCAATGGTCGATATTCCGAGCGTTATCTCTTCGAGGACGTCGAGCAGTACACGTACCGTTTCGAGTGCCGTGAAGATCGTGATGTTGTTCTCGACGGCCGTGCGGCGTATCTCGTAACCGTCCAGACGGGTGCTGTGCTGGTCGAGGTCGATGGTGTTGATCACGTAGTTCACGTGGCCCTGGCGCAGGGTCTCGATGATATCGTTGCTGCCCTCGCTCAGCTTGCGGCGCAGGCGCGTGCGTATGCCGTGCTTGCGCAGGTAGTCGGCCGTTCCCGACGTAGCCTCGATGTTGAAGCCGAGGTTGTAGAACCGCCGTGCTATCTTCAGGGCTTCGGGCTTGTCCTTGTCGGCGACGGTCATGAAGACCGTTCCGTAATTCGAAACCTGCATGCCCGACGACTGCAGCGCCTTGTAGAGTGCGCGGGTGAGCGAGTTGTCGTAGCCGATGGCTTCGCCCGTCGACTTCATCTCGGGCGAGAGGTAAGAATCCATGCCGCGGATCTTCGAGAACGAGAAGGCCGGGGCCTTGACGAACCAGCGCTTGCGGTCAGGGTGGTAGACCTCGTGTATGCCCTGCTCGGAGAGCGAATGTCCGAGGATCACGCGTGTGGCGATGTCGGCCATCGACACGCCCGTCGATTTCGACAGGAACGGTACCGTACGCGACGAACGCGGGTTGACCTCGATGACGTAGACCTCGTCGTTGTTGTCGCAGATGAACTGTATGTTGTAGAGTCCGATGACGCCGATCTTCAGACCCAGTTTGACCGTATAGTCGATGATCTTGTCACGCACGGCCTGGCTGACGCTGAAGGTGGGGTAGACGCTGATACTGTCGCCCGAGTGGATACCGGTCTTCTCGACATGCTCCATGATTCCGGGTATGAATACCTGCTTGCCGTCGCAGATGGCGTCGACCTCGAGCTCCTTGCCCATGATGTACTTGTCCACCAGCACGGGCGAGTTCTCGTTGACCTCGACGGCCGTGTGCATGTAGTGGCGCAGGGTCTCCTCGTTGCTGACGATCTGCATGGCGCGGCCGCCCAGCACGTAACTCGGACGTACCAGTACGGGGTAACCTATGCGTGCGGCAGCCTTCACTCCGTCCTCGACCGTGGTTACGGCCTCGGCCTGTGGCTGAGGTATTCCCAACTCCTCCATGATGCGCTCGAAACAGCCGCGGTCCTCGGCGTTGCGTATGGCCACGACGTCGGTGCCGATGATCGGCACGTCGAGTTCGGCCAGAGGCTCGGCCAGGTTGATGGCTGTCTGTCCGCCGAGCGAGACAACTACGCCCTTCGGCTTTTCGAGACGTATGACGTTCATCACATCTTCGACCGTCAGGGGCTCGAAATAGAGTTTGTCGCTGGTGGTGTAGTCCGTAGATACGGTTTCGGGATTGTTGTTTATGATGATCGCCTCGTATCCGGCCTGGCGTATGGACCATATGGCGTGTACGGTCGAGTAGTCGAACTCGACGCCCTGTCCGATACGTATCGGGCCCGAACCGAGGACCACGATCTTCTCGCGGTCGCTGACAACCGACTCGTTCTCCTGCTCGTAGGTCGAGTAGAAGTAGGGTACGTACGAGTCGAACTCGCTGGCGCACGTGTCGATCATCTTGTAGACGGGGAATATGTTCCACTTCTCGCGCAGGCGGTACATCTCATGCTCGCTGAGACCCCACAGCTGACCTATGTACTTGTCGCTGAATCCCATGCGTTTGGCGTCGCGCAGCACCTCCTCGTCGAGCGGGTGTTCGCGGACCGTCTTCTCGAACTCGACGATGTTGCGGAACTTCTCGAGGAAGAAGAGGTCAATCTTGGTGTTGGTGTATATGAGCGTGAGGTCCACGCCGTTGCGGATAAGCTGTGCGATGGCGTAGAGGCGGTCGTCGGTGCCCTCCTTGATGTACTCCATCATCTCCTCGTTCGACATCGAGTCGAAACGTTTGTGATAGATGTGGCAGACGCCGGTCTCAAGCGAGCGTACGGCCTTGAGCAGGCTCTCTTCGAGCGTGCGGCCCACGCTCATCACCTCGCCCGTGGCCTTCATCTGGGTGCCGAGGCGGTTCGAGGCGTCGGCGAACTTGTCGAACGGGAAGCGGGCGATCTTCGTGACCACGTAGTCGAGCGTAGGCTCGAAACTTGCCGGCGTGGTGGCTATGTGTATCTCGTCGAGCGTAAGTCCGACGGCGATCTTTGCGCTGACGCGCGCTATCGGGTAACCGCTGGCCTTCGATGCAAGGGCCGACGAGCGCGATACGCGGGGGTTGACCTCGATGAGGTAGTACTCGAACGAGAGCGGGTTGAGGGCGAACTGCACGTTGCAGCCTCCCTCGATCTTCAGTTCGCGTATGATCTTCAGGGCGCTGTCACGCAGCAGCTGGTACTCCTTGTTGGTGAGGGTCTGGCTCGGGGCCACGACTATCGAGTCGCCCGTGTGTACGCCCACGGGGTCGATATTCTCCATGTTGCAGACGGCGATGGCCGTGTCGTTGCTGTCGCGTATGACCTCGTATTCGATCTCCTTGTAGCCCTTGATGCTCTTCTCGACCAGCACCTGGTGAGCGGGCGAGAGCGAGAGGGCGTTGCGCATGATCTCGGCGCACTGCTCGGCGTTGTCGGCGAAACCGCCTCCCGTACCTCCCAGCGTGAAGGCGGGACGCAGAATGACGGGGTATCCGATGCGGTCGGCGGCGGCGAGGCCCTCCTCTATCGAGCAGGCGATCTCCGAAGGCAGAACCGGTTCGCCCAGCGACTCGCAGAGCTCCTTGAAGAGCTCACGGTCTTCGGCGCGCTCGATGCTCTCGAACGAAGTGCCGAGTATCTCGACCTGGCACTCCTTGAGAATGCCCTTCTTGGCGAGCTGTACGGCAAGGTTGAGGCCCGTCTGGCCGCCCAGGCCGGGAACGATGGCGTCGGGGCGCTCGTAGCGTATGATCTTGGCGACGTACTCCAGCGTCAGAGGCTCCATGTAGACCTTGTCGGCGATGTTGGTGTCGGTCATGATGGTTGCCGGGTTCGAGTTGACGAGTATCACTTCGTAACCCTCCTCGCGCAGCGCGAGGCAGGCCTGGGTTCCGGCATAGTCGAATTCGGCCGCCTGTCCGATCACGATCGGGCCCGAACCGATTACCATTACTTTCTTTATGTCGAGTCTCTTAGGCATTTTTGTACTCCTCCATTATTTTTATGAATTTCTTGAAAAGGTAGTTGCTGTCCTGCGGGCCGGGTGCGCTTTCGGGGTGGTACTGCACCGAGAAGACGCGGTTTTCGCGGCACTCCACGCCTTCGACCGTGTTGTCCAGCAGGTTGATGTGCGTGACTTTCAACGGTGTCGAGGCCAGCGAGTCGGCGTCGATCGCGAAGTTGTGGTTCTGGCTCGTGATTTCGATGTGTCCCGTTTCGAGGTTCTTCACGGGGTGGTTGCCTCCGCGGTGGCCGAACTTCAGCTTGTAGATTCGGGCACCGTAAGACTGCGCTATGAGCTGGTGGCCCATGCATATTCCGAATATCGGGAGCTTGCCCTTCAGTCCGTTGATCGTCTCCGAGACGTTCTGCAGGTCTTTCGGGTCGCCGGGACCGTTCGAGAAGAAGACTCCCGTGGGTCTGAGTTTCAGTATGTCATCGACTGAAGTGTCGTACGGGACTACCGTGACGTTGCAACCCAGCGAGTTCAGGCAGCGAATGATGTTGTGCTTGATGCCGCAGTCGACGGCTACGACGTTGTAGCGGTGGTTCGGCGTGCACGAGAGCCAGCGTTTGTGGCAGCTGACCTGTGCGACCAGGTCGTGCGGCTGCTCGAACTCGCGCAGACGGCGCATTGCCTCCTCGTGCGGGGTGTCGGCCGAGGTTAGCATCACCTTCTGGCAGCCCTCGTCGCGAATGATGCGGGCAATGCAGCGTGTGTCGACGCCCCAGATGCCCGGGATCTTGACCTCCTCCATCATTTCGCCCAGTGTGAGCGTGCAGCGGAAGTTGCTCGGTTCGTCGTTGTATTCGCGGACGATGAGTCCTCCCACGCTCGGGAACTTGGTTTCGTAGTCTTCGCTGTTGATGCCGTAGTTGCCTATCAGCGGGTAGGTCATCACGACCATCTGCCCCGTGTACGAGGGGTCGGAGAGAATCTCCTGGTAGCCGACCATCGAGGTATTGAACACCAGTTCGCATATTGCCTCCTTGTCGGCTCCGAAGCCGTAACCGTAGAACTCACGGCCGTTTTCGAGTACGATTTTCTTGTCGTATGGTTTCATCTTCAGAAATTGTATCCTTCAAGTTCGTTGTCTGCATAAGCCACCTTCCCGCCGGCAATGGTCATCAGGCATCTGCCCTTTACGCGCCACCCCTCGAACGGGGTGCTGTGCCCCTTGGAGAGAAACCTGGCGGGATCTATTTCGTATTCGGCATCGAGGTCGAACACGGCCAGGTCGGCCCGTTCTCCGGCGGCAACGCCGCCTCCGAATCCGAATATGCGCCGCGGTGCGTACGACATCAGCTCCATGAGCCGTCCGAATGTCATGCGTCCCGTAGCGACGAAGTGCGTGTACATGAGTGCGAACGCCGTTTCAAGGCCCACGATGCCGAATGCGCTCTTTTCGAGTCCGCGCGATTTCTCTTCGGCCGAGTGCGGCGCGTGGTCCGTGGCGATGACGTCTATCGTGCCGTCGAGGATACCCCCGATGAGGGCCTTGCGGTCTTCGGCGCTGCGCAGTGGCGGGTTCATCTTGAAACGTCCCTCCTCGCGCAGGTCGCTGTCGCACAGGAGCAGGTAGTGCGGGGCCGTTTCGCAGCTTACATTCACGCCGCGGGCCTTTGCCCTGCGTATGAGTTCGACGCTTTCGCGTGTCGATATGTGGCAGACATGGTACTGGCAGCCCGTCTCTTCGGCCAGGCGAAGGTCGCGTTCGATCTGCTGCCATTCGCTCTGCGAACAGATGCCGCGGTGCCCGTGGGTGCGGCAGTACTCGCCGTCGTGTATGTATCCGCCGTGCAGCAGGTCGTTCACCTCGCAGTGCGCCACGATGCGTGCACCGCATGCGGCGGCACGGCGCATGGCCTCGGCCATCAGCTCCTCCTCCTGTACGCCGCGCCCGTCGTCGGAGAATCCGGCCACGTACGGCTTGAGCGCCTCGAAGTCGACCAGCTCCCCGCAGCCGCGCTGACCGAGCGTAATAGATGCGTATGGCATGACCTCGACGGCGGCCGATGCCGATATTGCGGCAAGCTGTACGCCGAGATGTTCGGGCGTGTCCGGTACGGGGTTGAGATTCGGCATTGCGCACACGGTGGTATATCCTCCGTGGGCTGCAGCGGCCGTTCCCGTGGCTATTGTCTCCTTGTATTCGAAGCCCGGTTCGCGCAGATGCACATGTACGTCGACCAACCCGCTGACAATGTGCTTGCCCTGCAGATTTATCGTGCGTACGTCCTCAGGTGCGGCGATATCCTTGCCGACGGCGGCTATCCTGCCGCCGGAGATGAGAATCTCCCCCTCGACGCAACCTTCGGCCGTGTGTACCGATGCCCCTTTCAACAGCAGTTCGTTCATGTCCAAAAAAAAGGGTAACCAAACAAGTTACCCTTTATGATAATTGAAAAAACAATTGTCTTGAACGGAGAAGAGAGAATGGAAATCCATGCAGAAGTCGTCATGTCCGCTTGCGAACGGCCGAACGGCCTGACTGTCGTTGAATCTGTTTCCCATAACCCCCGTTTTGTCCCTGCAAAGATAGGCAAAAAATCCCGAATACATCAATGCCCGGATCATTTTTATCGACATTTAACCAACAAAAGCCGTGAGGCGGGGCTGTTTCACGGGCGATGGCTGTCTGATTCGCCGTTTGCGGTCCGCCCCGGCCGGAATCAGTCTGACGAAAAGCCGGGCGGCAAAACACCGTCCGGCTTCTGTGTTTTTTATATATAATGTAGGCGTCAGCCTGCCTGTTCGGCCATCATAAGTATGTTCGAAACCGATTCGCACACGATGAGCTGCGGCTGCAGCTGCAGCTTGTTGTTTATGGGCTTTTTCTCGTTGATGCTCTGCATGAGCAGCTTTACCGAAAGCGTGCCTATCTCGTTCACCGGCTGGCTCATGCGTGTTATCGGCGGGTCGATGAAGTCGAGGAACGTGTTGTTGTCGAAGGTTATGATGGAGATGTCGTTGGGTATCGACAGTCCCGACTCCTTGATGGCCTTGATCGCCCCCAGGAGTATGGTGTTGCTCAATGCGAATATGGCGGTCGGCCGCGATGCCGAACTAAGGGCGAGTTTGGTTTCGAGATATCCGTTCTGTATCGAGAAGCTGTCGCCGACGATCGACGCGTAACTTTCGATGCCTTTGCTGCGAAGCGCATCGAGGTAGCCGCGCACGCGCTCGCGTACCGGCATCGAATGGGGTGTACCCTGTATGCAGAGTATCTTCTCGTGACCGTTGTTGAGCAGGTACTTGGTGGCCTCATAGCCTCCCAGATAGTTGTCCGTGCAGACGTACGAAAGCTCCGTCGAGTTGAAATACCGGTCGATCAGCACTACCGGAGTCGTGTTGCGGTTTATGTTTTCGAGCCACTCGGGGTCCTGTCCGCACGGCGTTACGATTATGCCGTCGACCTTGCGTGCAAGCAGCGACTCGATTCCGTCGCGCTCGTTGCGCTCGTTCTCCATTGTGTCGACCGTGACGATAGTGTATCCGTATGATCGCGCGTCGCGTATTATCGTGCTTGCAAGGTTTGCGAAATAGATGTTCTCCATGCTCGGGATAACGAGTCCTATGGTGTTGGTCTTGTTCGTGCGCAAACCTTTGGCCAGCAAACTGGGCTTGTAATTGCAGCGTTTAGCCTCCTGTTCTATGGCTTCTACGGTCGATTTACTGATGCGGGCAATCTCGGCCTTACCGTTCAGCACGCGTGAAACGGTTGATACAGAGAATCCCGTACGCTCGGATATGGAAATAATCGTGTTCTTCTTCTCCATTGGGCCTGTTTTATGAAATACACTTCAAATGTAACGTTTTTTTCAAAAAAACTCAACAATAATTGCTAAAGTTTTAATTTTTTACTATACTTGCACAAACGTTTGCGTAAACTACGCATGCAACCAACCGCAACCTGAAATTCGGATACTACTAATTTATATTTAAAAATGAGTAAAATTATCGTAATAGGAAGTTCGAATACCGATTTGGCAATCAAGACCATTCGTATTCCCGAACCGGGCGAGACCGTCATGGGCGGAACGTTCATGATGACCGCCGGAGGCAAAGGGGCCAATCAGGCCGTGGCGGTAGCCCGCCTGGGAGGCGACGTGGCATTCGTGACCAAGGTCGGAGACGACATGTTCGGTGACGAATCGCGTGCCCGCTATGTGAAAGAGGGTTTGCCCGAGAAGTTTCTGCTGGTTGAGAAGGGCACTCCTTCGGGAGTGGCGCTGATCACGGTAGACGCCAGGGGCGAGAACTGCATTGTTGTGGCTCCGGGTGCCAACAACGCCCTGACGTGCGCCGATGTCGACGCCGTACGCGACGAGATCGCCGCGGCCGACTACCTGCTTCTGCAGCTTGAGATCCCCATGGAGGTGGTGGAGCATGCAGCCGAGGTGGCCGTTGCCAACGGTACCAAAGTCATATTGAACCCGGCTCCTGCGGCCGAGTTGTCCAAAACTCTTATCGAAAGTCTCTATCTGATAACCCCGAACCGTACGGAGTGCCAGCTGCTGTCGGGTGTGGCCATCGCCAATGAAGCCGATGCCGGGGCTGCAGCCGGTAAACTGATGGAGATGGGTGTGAAAAACGTTATCGTGACGCTCGGATCGAAAGGTTCGCTTGTCAGGACGGCCGAAGGCTGCACCGTAGTCGAGGCGTGCCGCGTGGAGTCTGTCGACACGACAGCTGCCGGAGATGTCTTCAACGGGGCTTTGTGCGTGGCGCTTTCGGAGGGTAAGGACCTCGTCGAGGCTGCCCGTTTCGCGAGCCGCGCTTCGGCCATCTCCGTAACCCGCATGGGTGCGCAGTCGTCGGTGCCTTACCGTGCGGAACTTGGCGAATGAAGATTGTGAATGAAGAATAAATCCTAAAAAAGACAAACTATGAACTACAAACTTTACCAATGGTTGAAGCTGACCTTCGCCTGTGCTTTGGCACTTGCGATGGGTTCATCGGTTGCTGTAGCCCAGGAGCAGGGCGCGTTTACAGTCAGCGGCCGTATAGTCGACGCGACAAGCAAGGCCCCGCTTATCGGAGTGTCGGTCGTGGTTGAGGGTACCACGAACGGTGTCGCCTCGGACATGGACGGAAACTACAGCATCGAAGTCAGCGGGGAGAATCCGGTATTGAGCTTCTCGTACCTGGGGTACGATACTCAGAACATACCGGTTGCCAACCGTACGCAGGTCAATGTCGAGTTGCGTGAGAACCAGGCGGCCATCGACGAGGTCGTGGTCATCGGTTACGGCAAGACCACCAAGAAGGAGGTTACCGGATCGGTATCGAGCCTCAAGAGCGACGATTTCAATACGGGTTCCTTCACCAATGCCGCCGGACTGTTCCAGGGCAAGGTGGCCGGTCTTACGATCACGAATCCCGACGGAGGTGACCCGAACAGCTCGTACGAGATCTTGTTGCGCGGTACCAATACGCTGGCCGCAGGTCAGGGCCCGCTCGTCATAATCGACGGAGTTGTCGGTGCCGACATGCGCAATATCAACTTCCAGGAGGTGGAGTCTGTCGACGTGCTGAAGGACGGTTCTGCTGCCGCCATCTACGGTACGCGAGGCACTAACGGCGTTGTTATCATCACGACCAAGCGCGCCAAGGCCGGTACGACATCGGTCGAGTATGACGGACAGGTCAGCGTACAGAGCGTCCTGAACCGTGCCATGCCGATGACGGCCAAGGAGTTCGAGTATACGATCAGAAACTTCTCGCCTTCGAACGTGGGTTCGCTTTACGGCTATGACACCGACTGGTTCGACGAGATCACCCGCACGCCGATAAGCCACAAGCACAGCATCGCCGTTTCGGGAGGTTCGGAGAAGTTCTCGCACCGTACGATTTTGAACGTCGAGCAGAACCAGGGTATCCAGCGCCGCAACAACTCGAACAAGTACATGTTCAAGACCAATATTCACCAGTCCGTTCTCGACGGTTGGGTAGACCTCGACTACAATGCCTTCTACACGCGCCGCGACTATTCGCCCGCCAACTACAGCGCATTCCGCCAGGCCTTCCTGCACAACCCGACCGAGCCGGTGTACGACCCCTCGAACAGCGAGTCGGGCGGCTACTACCGCATAATCGGTATGGACTACTACAACCCGGTGGCCATGATCAACGAGCGCGATGCACGCAACACGTCTGACGATTTCGGCGGCAACGTTCGCGCCACGCTCAACATTCTTCCGGTCAAGGGCCTCAAGTGGGACAACTTCTTCTCGTATGACATGACCCGCTACGAGTCGCGTACATATTATTCCCATTACTATCCTTCGTACATCGGTACCGACGGCCGCGCCGAGATATACAACGAGTACAGCAATGACTTCCAGTGGGAGAGCACCCTCAACTACAGCCGTACGTTCGGCAAGCACAGCGTACAGGCCCTGTTGGGTTACACCTACCAGTACGGCATGCTGCAGTACTCGGAGATGGTCAACGAAGGTTTCGACAGCGACTGGTTCGGAACAGACAACATAGGATCGGGTTCGGCCCTTACGCAGGGTACGGCCTCGATGTCTTCTTACAAGGAGGACAACAAGTACATCGCCTTCTTCGGCCGTGTGATGTACAACTACGATGAGCGTTACCTCGTGTCGGTATCGTTGCGCCGCGACGGTTCGTCGCGCTTCGGAGCCGATCACAAGTGGGGCTGGTTCCCCGCCGTGAGCCTCGGCTGGCGACTCAACCAGGAGTCGTTCCTGCGTGACGTCAAGTGGATCGACGAGTTGAAACTGCGTGCAGGTTTCGGTGTCACCGGAAACCAGGACTTCGACAACTACCGCTCGCTGCTTCTCATGCAGACCGACGGCTACTTCTACAACAACGGTAAGTGGCAGAACACATATACTCCCAAGAGCAACGCCAATCCGCTGCTGGGCTGGGAGAAGAAGGCCGAGTGGAACGCCGGAGTGGACTTCTCGTTCTGGGAAGGCCGCCTGTCGGGTGCCATCGACTACTATTTCCGCCGTACGACCGACCTGCTTTACGAGTATGACGTG
This sequence comes from Candidatus Alistipes excrementipullorum, assembly GCA_019113665.1. Taxonomy (GTDB): domain Bacteria; phylum Bacteroidota; class Bacteroidia; order Bacteroidales; family Rikenellaceae; genus Alistipes; species Alistipes excrementipullorum. The sequence goes on along the minus strand of DXGW01000008.1, from coordinate 8,302 downwards.
CCGGTTCCGCCGTATGACTACAACGTATTCTTCACCAATGTCGGCGAGATCACCAACCAGGGTATCGAGGTTACGCTGTCTGGTATTCCGGTCGTTACGCGCAACTTCCGTTGGAGCACGATGCTGACGTTGGCGCACAACGAGAACAAGCTCGTGAAGTTCACCAACGATGAGTTCAAGAACCAGGAGTACAAGATCGGCTGGATCAACACTCCGGTCGGCGTCTACTGCCAGCGCCTGATCGAGGGTCAGAGCCTCGGTGCATTCTACGGTCCTGTTTGGGAGGGCGTAGGCGAGGACGGCCGCGACGAGTTGAAGAACTCGATTGCCGGAACCGTTGCCGAGAGCAACTGGGAGTACCTCGGATCGGCATATCCCGACGTTACCATCGGTTGGAGCAACACCTTCAACTACCGCAACTGGGATTTGAGTTTCACGCTGCGTGCCTCGATCGGCGGCAAGGTTTTCAACAACATGCGCGCCGAGTTCGAGAACATCAACGGCATCGGTCTGAAGAACATCATGGCTTCGTGGCTCGACAACACCAACTTCACGGGTCCGGTGACCTATTCGTCGAAGTATCTCGAAGATGCCTCGTACCTGAAGCTCGACAATATCTCGCTGGGTTACACCATACCGTTCAAGCCCACGAGCAAGCTGTCGCACATAAAACTCTATTTTGCCGTGCAGAACGTCTTCTGCCTGACCGGATATTCGGGCGTCGATCCCGAGGTTTCGCTCATGGGCCTTACACCGGGTATCGAAAGCACGACCTACTATCCTCGCACCCGCGAGTTCACGTTCGGCATGAATATCAAATTCTAAAATGCAAATACGGTTATGAAAGCATATAAATTATTGGCATTCGCATTGGTTCTGCTCGGCGGAATGAACATCGCCTGCACGAACCTGGACGAGCATGTTTATTCGGATATCGAGAAGGACGATTTCTTCAACTCCGAGGAGTCGCTGCGCATCTATGCCGCACGCGCATACACCAAGCTGCAGGCATGGGGTTCGGAGCAGAGCCTCTGGACGCTCAACATACAGTGCGGTGACGAGGTGGCTGCGCCCAAGAACTGTGTGAACGACTGGGTTGACCCGCGTTACAAGGAGTTGCAGCAGCACAGCTTTACACCTTCGAACAAACTGATCCGTATGGGTTGGGACTATTGCTTCGACGCCATAGCGGCCTGCAACGACGTCATATACGAGATCGAGAAGTCGCCGCTGGAGTTCGACGGCAAGAGAACGGTTCTCGCCGAGATGTACGTGTTGCGCGACTACCTCTATATCCATGCAATCGACGGCTGGGGCAATGTTCCCTTCTCGATCGACGCTTCGGATACCTCGTATCCCGAGCAGAAGGACCGCAAGTACGTATTCGACTTCGTGGAGAAGGAGATTCTCGACAATATAGAGTATCTCGACGATGTCCCCTCGACGGCAAACTACGGCCGCGTGACTCAGGGCATGGCCTATACTCTGTTGGCCAAGATGTACCTGAATGCCGAGGAGTGGATCGGCAAACCCATGTGGAAGGAGGCCGAGGAGGCTTGCTGGAAGGTCATGGAGAGCGGGCACTACATTATCGAGCCCGACTATTCGACCAACTTCAAGGTCAACAACGAGTCCTCGCGCGAGAACATCTTCGTTATACCTTACAGCACCATATACACCGAGTCGGACCACAACGACTTCGTCATCTTCATTCTCACGCTTAACCAGGATCTGGCCGACATGTACGGCATTCCGGCGGCATGCTGGGACGGTTTCATCTGCCAGCCCGACTTCTTCGTGACGTATGACGAGAAGGACCTGCGCCGCAGCAAGACATGGCTCTACGGCAAGTTCAACGGCAAGAACGGCGAATTCGAGATTACGACCGATGTCGACGAGTCGGTTTATGACAGCGGCAAGGGCCTTTACGAGGGTGCGCGTGTCGGCAAGTGGGAATACCAGACCGACGGCCTTCTGAAGAGCGACCAGACCAGCATGGACAACGACTTTGCCATCTACCGTTATGCCGACGTGGTGCTGATGTGGGCCGAGGCGCTGCTGCGTCAGGACCGTGGCAGCGAGGCCGTGAACAATGCCGACCTGCAGCAGATCCGCACGCGTGCCGGGCTGGATCCCTTCACCACAGAGACGCTGACTCTCGATGCCCTTCTTTTGGAGCGCGGACACGAGCTCGCATGCGAAGGCTGGCGTCGTCAGGACCTCATACGTTTCGGCCAGTACAGCAATACATGGTGGTGCAAGCCTGTTGAGTCGCCCGCTACGGCGAAGCTATATCCCATACCGCGCGAGCGTCTGAGCGCCAACCCCAATCTTAAGCAGAATCCCGGATATGACAGATAATGAACCAAACGAGAACAGTATAACCAAATGAAGAAAAAAACAATATTGACATTGTTCGCCTGCATGGCCGTGCTGGCAGTATCGGCCCAGCAGCGACGCATTGCTCTCGACGAGTTGCGCGACAAGATTGCCGGAGCGTGGCTCGGCCAGATGGTCGGCAACATGTACGGCCTTCCGTTCGAGAACAAGTTCATCGAGAAGGAGGGTGACGAATCCAGGTTCCCGTTCGGCTACTCGAAGAGCCTCATCAAGATGGAGCAGTATGACGGCGCCTTTTCGGACGACGATACCGACGTCGAGTATCTCTACCTGATGCTCATGGAGAAGTACGGCACCGAACCGACCTATGCGCAGATGCGCGAGGGCTGGATGTACCATATCCGTGACCGCGTATGGCTTGCCAACCGTGCGGCACTGGGTCTGATGCACTACGGTTACACTCCGCCGTTCACCGGCAGCAGCGAGTCCAATCCCCACTGGTATCAGATCGACCCGCAGCTCATCAACGAGATATGGAGCTACACGGCTCCGGGCATGGTGCGCTATGCCGCCGGGAAATCGGCCTGGGCTGCGCGTATCACCAGCGACGGCTGGGCCATCTCGCCGACCATACACTACGGTGCGATGTATGCCGAGGCATTCTTCGAGAGCGACATCGAGAAACTCGTGCTCGACGCTCTGGACTGCCTGCCTGCCGATGACCACTATGCGGCTACGGTACGTCACATGTACTCTCTTTACAAGAAATATCCCAACGACTGGCAGAAGGCCCGTGCCGAGATGGCCGAGGCATACTACGTGAATGAGCCCGAGATGACCAAGACCATCTGGAACGCCAACCTCAACGGAGCCTGCGGAATCCTGACGCTGCTCTACGGCAAGGGAGACCTTCAGCGTACGATGGACCTGGGCTGTGCCATGGGCTTCGATGCCGACAACCAGACGGCTACCGTGGGCGGTATCCTCGGAATCATCAACGGCGGACATTCGATACCCAAGCAGCTGTCGATGCCGTTCGACCACTGGACCAAGCCGTTCAACGACCGCTATATCAACATCACGCGTTACGACATGCCCGATGCTTCGATCGAGGACATGATCGACCGTACGGTTGACATGGCCGTGAAGCTGGTTTGCGAGAAGGGCGGCCGTGTCGTTGAGCGCGGCGGCAAGAAGTATCTCGTGATCAACACCAAGGCAGTGTTCAAGGCTCCGCTCGAGTTCTGTGTGGGCCCGATGCCCCGCATGGAGGTCGGCAGCCCGGTTGACTACCGTTTCAGCTGCGCCGCCAACGAGAACTATGCATGGTCCGTGGTTAAGGGTTCGCTGCCCGAGGGTGTGAACTTCGACAACGGACACCTGACGGGCACCCCCGCCAAGGCCGGCAAATATCCCGTTACGCTCTCGCTGAGCGACGGTACGAAGACCATGACCAAGGATTTCGAACTGCTGGTGCGCACGAAAAACATCGCTCCCGAGGCCGACAGCGTTCTTACAAATATCCGCACGATGAACGACGAGGTGCTCTACAAGTGCTGGATCACCTTCGGCAAGCCGATGTATGCCCACAGCGTAGACGTCATTCGTGACGGCAAGACCAACGGCGAAGGCTCGGTATTCTATTCGCTGGCCGCACACGCCGATCTCCCGAAGATCGACTGGTTCGGCTATGAGTGGTCGGAGCCCCGCAATATCGACATGCTGTCGTTCCATACGGGCTGCCTTGAGGAGTTCGGCGGCTGGTTCTCGTCGGTAGCCATACAGTATCGCGGTGAGGACGGACGCTGGTACGACGTCGGCAAGTTCAGTTCGACGCCCGCGCTCCCCGAGACCGACATCGTATTCTTCCAGCCCCACTTCGTGGAGTACGTCTTCGAGTTCGAGCCGGTGAAGACCACGGCCGTGCGTCTGCTGCTCGACTGCAAGGTCCAGGATCACTGGAACAAGCCGACGAAGGGGTGTTCGAGCTTCATTTCGATAACCGAACTGGGTGTTTATGAAAAAGAGTAACTTTAAGATGAAGAAAAGCATATATATCATAGCAATGGCGATGGCGTTTGCGGCGTGCGGTACGTCGCAGCGCCCCGCCGAGGTGACGCTCACCGAACAGGAACTCTACGACAAGATCCGCGGCGGCTGGGCCGGACAGACCATCGGCGTTGTCTTCGGCGCCCCGACCGAGTTCAAGTTCACCGGTACGACCATACAGGACTACCAGCCCATACCGTGGTCGGAGCACTACGTGAAGTACTGGTGGGACAAGAAACCGGGACTTTTCGACGACATCTACAACGACCTTACCTTCGTCGAGACCTTCGAGCAGGAGGGGCTTGACTGTTCGACCGAGACTCTGGCCAAGCGCTTTGCCTTTGCCGAGTACCACCTGGCGCATGCCAACCAGGCCGGCCGTTACAATATCCGCAACGGCATCATGCCGCCCGCATCGGGCAACTGGGTAAACAACCCCCACGCCGATGACCTCGACTTCCAGATCGAGGCCGACTTCATCGGTCTGATGACGCCGGGCCTGATTCCCGAGGCGCTCGACGTAGCCTCGCGCGTGGGCCACATCATGAACAGCGGTGACGGTTTCTACGGCGGAGCCTTCGTTGCAGGTCTCTACGCTGCTGCGTTCGTCAGCAACGACCCTGCCGAAATCCTCGACATGGCGCTCGAGCCCATACCGCACGAGAGTACCTTCTACCAGTGCGTCGACGAGGTGCGCAAACTTCACAAGCAGTATCCCGACGACTGGCAGCAGTGCTGGTTCGAGATGCACAAGAAGTGGAACCGCGACGTCGGCTGCCCCAAGGGTGTCTTCCTGAGCTTCAATATCGACGCCAAGATCAATTCGGCATATGTGGCCATCGGCCTTCTCTACGGTGACGGCGACTTTGCCAAGTCGATGGATATCGCTACCCGCTGCGGTCAGGATTCGGACTGCAACCCGGCTACTGTCGGAGGTGTCCTGGGCGTAATGAACGGCTATTCGAACATTCCCGAGTTCTGGCGCGCCCCGCTCAGCGAGATCGAGTCCCTCAATTTCGACGGTACGGAGGTGTCGCTCTCGAAGGCTTACGACATGAGCTACAAGCATGCACTCGAGATGGTGCGCCGCGCCGGCGGTACTGTGGCCGACGGCAAGGTGACGATCCCGCAGCGCAAGGCCGAGGTGCTGCCGCTCGAGCAGAACTTCATCGATACGTATCCGCTCTTCCGCGAGCGCAAGGACTGCTTCGTCGATGGTGAGTACGAGTTCGACTTTACGGGCAACGGTTTCGTGATCTGGGGTAACCTGGTATGCCTCCGCAGCGTTACGGCCGACTACGTGCACCGTGTTTCGATGCGCCATATCGGTTCCGAGGTCTTCGGTCTGGCCGAGCCCGACGATCCCTATGTCGCCGAGTTCGAGGTGTGGATCGACGGCAAGCTCGACCACGTGTCGCGCATGCCTATGAAGAACACCGACCGCAAGCTTGAGCCGGCATGGAAATACGGCCTCGACGAGGGCCGTCACACGGTTCGTCTCAAGTGGCTCAACCCCAACAAGGAGTATCTGTTGCGCGTCAACGACATCATGTACTATACGTCGACGCCGCCGACCAATAAATATTATCACAACTGAAAAACCACTTCCGAAAGATGAAGAAGACAATCATACTGATGGCCGCAGTTGCGGCAGTCTCCTGCACGACGGCGCCGTCGATCGACTATGGCTCGACCTTCGAGATCGACAAGGCGACGCTTCAGGACAAGATCCGCGGCGGCTGGGCCGGCCAGACCATAGGCTGCACCTACGGAGGCCCCACCGAGTTCAAGTACAAGGGGGCTCTCATCAGCGACGAGACGCCCATCGTCTGGTACGACGACTATGCTCTCGACACGTTCCGTGCCGATCCGGGTCTCTACGATGACGTCTACATGGACCTCACGTTCGTCGAGGTGATGAACCGCTACGGCATCGACACTCCCGCCGAGGTTTATGCCGAGGCCTTCGCCAATGCCGACTACAAGCTGTGGCACGCCAACCAGGCGGCCCGCTACAATATCCTGCACGGCATCATGCCGCCCGAGTCGGGACACTGGCGCAACAACCCGCATGCCGACGACATCGACTTCCAGATCGAGGCCGACTTCATCGGAATGATCTGCCCGGGAATGCCCAATGCCGCTTCGGATATCAGCGACCGCATAGGCCACATCATGAACTACGGCGACGGATTCTACGGAGGCGTATACATGGGTGCACTCTACTCTCTGGCGTTCGTATGCGACGACATACCGACCGTCGTGCGTGAGGCGCTGAATACCATTCCGCCGCAGAGCAAGTACCGCCGCTGCATCGAGGACGTCATACGTTTCCACAAGGAGTTCCCCGACGACTGGCGCCGCTGCTGGCTCGAGATCGAGCGCCGCTACGCCTATGAGAAGGGCTGCCCCGAGGGCGTTTTCAACGGCTTCAATATCGACGCCACGATCAACTCGGCCTATGTGGTTATCGGCCTGCTCTACGGTAACGGCGATTTCGAGCGTACGATGGACATCTCCACCCGTTGCGGACAGGATTCCGACTGCAATCCCGCCTCGGCTGCCGGTATTCTCGGCGTGATGATGGGTTACGAGGCCATTCCCGACAAGTGGAAGCCCGCCATGGACAAGGTTGTGGACATCGAGTTCCCCTATACGTCCATTTCGCTCAACAAGATCTACGACATCAACCTCGACCTGCTGACGCAGATGATCAACCGCGAGGGCGGAAGCGTCGAGGGCGACACCTACCGTATCGTCCTGCAGCGTCCCGAGACCGTGCCGTTCGAGGAGTCGTTCTCGACGATCGAACCCGTCGAGCGCCGCGTGCTGAAGCTCGACATCACCGACGAGGCGACGTTGCAGTTCAACGGCAACAGCGTTGTGGTCATGGGTCAGGTGCGCAAGCTGGGCATCGACGATGACAACAGCTATGTAGCGCGGCTCGAGGCATATATCGACGGCGAGAAGGTCGAGGACATAGAGATGCCCTACGACTACATCAAGCGCAAGTACGACATATTCTATACTTATGAACTGCCCGTCGACGGGCCTCATACCCTGCAGCTGAAGTGGAAGAACCCCGACCGCAAGTATGTCATCGAGGCCAAGGAGATGGTGGTTTACTCTGCAAAACGTTGAATGAACGATGTTATTGGTTAAAAAGGAAAATATCATGATCAAGTTACTGGCGCTTGTGACGCTGTTGTTCTCGTCGGGCAATACGTCGTGCAGCAAGGAACGCCCCCTGCCTGCACCTCCCGACACGTTCGAACGCTATACTACCGACCTGTCCATGCAGAGCGATATTCTCGGCCAGCCGATAATGTATTCGATCTACCTGCCGGCCGACTATACGACGGCTACGGACAAACGTTACGGCGTGGTCTACCTCCTGCACGGATACGGTGACAACCACAAGGCATGGAACGACCAGTGGCTGCACATAACCACGCTTATCGACAGCAAGGAGGCGGCCGGCGAGATATCGCCGATGATATATGTCATGCCGCAGGGTTTCAACAGCTACTACGTCAACCGCCATGACGGCAGTTTCGACTATATGGACATGTTCGTCGAGGAGCTCGTGCCCTACATCGACCGTACGTACCGCACCAGGGCCGAGCGCACGTCGCGTGCCGTGGTAGGCTATTCGATGGGCGGTTTCGGAGCCATGATCCTGCCGTCGAAGCATTCGGAACTCTTTTCGGTATCGATGCCCCTGAGCATGTCGTTCCGCACGGACGAGCAGTACATGTCCGAGTCGCAGAGCGGCTGGAACGGCCAGTGGGGTGCGATATTCGGAGGTTACGGCATGTCGGGCGAGGCGCGTCTGACGGACTACTACAAGGAGCACTGCCCGTTCTATTTCTTCAACGAGCAGAGTGCCGCGTCGTTCTCCGACCTGAATTAC
>DXGW01000096.1 GCA_019113665.1 Candidatus Alistipes excrementipullorum | reverse complement strand
AGACTTGAATTTTTGAAACGACTCGGACTTCTTACGGTCGGGGCGACACTCGTGGGGGTGGACGTAAAGGGTATGACCGCCGATGACGACGAGGCCGAAATGCTTCCCGACGGCGGGGAGAAACTCGACATGCCCGTTGCCGACCTTAAAGCCGAAGTCTCCAAACCGGTATCCGTTATAATCATCGGGGCCGGCAACCGCGGACGCACCTATTCCGGCTATGCCTCCAGATTCCCCGATGCCATGCGTGTGGTCGGCGTCGCCGATCTCAACCCTGAGCGTCGCGATGCCATGCGCAAGCGTTTCTCCATACCGGAGGAGAACTGTTTCGGCGATTTTCATGAGGTTTTCGAAAAGTCCAAATTCGCAGATGCGGTCGTGATAGCGACACCCGACAATCTGCACTACGAACCCTGTATGATGGCGTTGGCCGCAGGGTATGACGTGCTGCTCGAGAAGCCGGTTGCCCCTACCGAAAAGGAGTGCCGCAGTATTCTTGCGCAGGCGCACAAGTACAACCGCATAGTTGCCGTATGTCACGTGCTGCGTTATGCCCCATATTTTGTGGCGCTCAAGCAGGTCGTCGATTCCGGCATAATAGGCGACCTCGTGAGCATTCAGCATATGGAGCCGATACAGTATGCGCACATGGCGCACTCGTACGTGCGCGGCAACTGGCATAACTCGAAACAGACCACGCCGATCATTCTGGCAAAGTCGTGCCATGACCTCGATATCCTGCGCTGGATCGTCGGCAAACCCTGCGAAACCATCTCGGCCGAGGGCTCGCTGCATCTGTTCAGGCGCGAGAACATGCCCGAAGGGGCTCCCGAACGCTGTACGGACGGTTGCCCGCATGAGGCGACATGCCCGTATTCGGCAATCGACATATACGAACGCCGCAAACGCCACCTCTCCGTCTTCGACCTGCCGAGACGCGACCCGGCGCTCATACGCGAGAAGCTCAAGACTACGGATTACGGACGCTGCGTCTTCCGCTGCGACAATGACCAGTGCGACCACTACGTGGCCACGATGCTTTTCGACGGCGGCGTTACGGCCAGCTTTACGATGGACGCATTTACGCCGTGGGGCGGACGCCGCACGCGAATCATGGGAACGCTCGGGTATATCGAGGGCGACATGAAGACCTTTACCGTTACCGAATTCCGCTCGGGACGCCAGAGCGTATGGGACAAGAAGGTCGAGGAGATTCCCGAATACCGCGGCGCAGGCCATGGCGGCGGCGACCTGGCGCTGGTGCGCGATTTCGTCAGGGCCGTGGCGGCACAGGATCAGGGATTGCTTTCGAGCACCATCGATGTCTCGATCGAGAGCCATGTCATGGGCTTCAAGGCCGAAGAGAGCCGCAAGGGTATGCGTAAGGTGGCAGTGAAGTAGTCTGCCGCCCGACAGAACGGAACGAGGCGGGACCAGTGGCATGGTCCCGCCTCGTATTTGTTCGCTCCGGCCGTTCAGAAACGCTTCATGATCGCATAGATCTCGAATGCGAATCCTCCGATGACCAGAATCGGGGCAAGCGTTATGCGTCTCCACGAGAACATCGAGTAGTCGAATTCGTCGGGCGACTGGCTTCCGCCGCCGGCCATGAGTACGAACCCTATGACGATGATGGCGAAACCGATGAGCAGCAATATGTAGTTGCGCATCGACAGTGCCATCTTGCCGTCGTTGCCGTCCGTTATTTTCGAGAAACGGTCCTTGATCTTTCCCATATCAGTAGAGGTATATTTTGTTAGACTTCATGTTTACGAACTTGTTGACGGCGAATGCCGTGAAGAGCAGCGAGACGATTACGCCGACGAGAATCATGCCGCAAAGTATGGCGGCGGCAGCCATCATCTGCCCGTGCGACGATATTTCAGGCAGTGTGCGGTCTATGCCATATATTGTCGCGCCGAACAGCACCGCGGCCATGACGCCGGCAGCTACTCCCTGCTTGAAGCCGCTCCACAGGAACGGTTTCATGATGAACCATTTGGTGGCCCCGACGAGCTTCATCGTGTTGATGACGTAGCGTTTCGAGAATATGGCCAGGCGTATGGTGCTGTTGAGCAGCGTGAGAGATATTACGAGCAGTACGGCTGCGAAGACAAGCAGCAGCGGGCGCACCTTGTTGATCGTCGAGTGCATCTTTTCTACAACCTGTGCCGGGTACGATACGTGTTCGACCCCTTCGAGCGTCGTGGCCTCGTCGATGAAGGCGTCGAGGGCCTCCCGGTCTTCGGAACGGGCCGAGAGCCGTACCTCGTATGAGTCGAGCAGCGGGTTTTCGTCGAGGACCTCCTCGAACTCTGCCGCGAAGATCTTGCGGAACTCCTCGTCCTCGAGTTTCTCCTCCTTGGACGAGAATGTCACGTCGGCGACCATCGGGCTCTCCTCGAAGTGCTTGCGTATGGCCGCACGCTGCTCCTCCCCGGCGTCGTTGCGGAGTTCGACAATGATGGTTACGCTCTGCTGGAGCGAGTCTGCAATCCTGATGGCGGCCGTCATGAGGTATGCAACCGCCCCCAAAAGGAAGAGGACCAGTGCGATGCTGACAGTCGATATTATGTATGAGTTGCGGACCTTGCGTCTGAGTCTGCGGTCTGTGTTTGCCATTATGCTTTACGTTTTCTTACGATTGCCAATATTATCAACGTGACGACACCCGCCAATATTATCAACGAGAAGATAGCCGTCACGGCACTTGTCGCCCCCCATGCCGGGGCGCGGAACTTCCACTCCACCGTGTGCTTGCCTGCCGGCAGCCGCATGCCGCGGAGCAGGTAGTCGACACGGCAGTACGGGGCTTCGCTGCCGTCGATGTAGGCCTTCCAGCCCTTGTCGTAGAATATCTCGGAGAAGACGGCGAATGCGTCGCCGTCGGCCGTGTATTCGTAGCGCAGGTAGTTCGGACGATACTCCGCGAGCGTGATCTCGCCGTCACCGAAAGTTCCGTACTCCTGCAGCTTCCCTTTGTCTTCGGACGAGATTACGGCCGTATTCCTGTTGTCGATGCGTGCGAGCATGTCGATCTCTTCGCGGGCGTCGGAGGCCGGTACCAGCCCGTCGACGAACCATGCGGCTCCGTTGGCGCTCTCGCGGCGTGTCACGCTGCCGTCGGGGTTGATGACGTAACGGGTGTTGAGCATGTCGAGCACGCTCTCGTCGCCCTGCGACAGGTAGCGGTCGATTATGTCCTGATAGCGGGAGAGCTTGGCTCCGTGGTATCCGCCGACCGAACGGTGGAAATACGACGTGGTTGCATCGTTGAACGGGCTTACGGTAAGGTTCAGCACACGGTATCCGGGATCCTTGTCCTGCATTATCTCGAGGTCGGCCTTCGTGGGCTTGACCGTATGCCGGCTCTCGGCCACGAAGCGGTCGCGCGGCATGAAGCGCATGTCGACGGGGACCATGTCGGCCAGTACGATAACGGCCAGTGCTCCGGTAAGCGCTCCGCGGTTTATCTTGCGCAGGGCGAACAGCACTGCCGCAGCTGCAGCCAGCGCTATGAAGATGAACGAGCGCCAGGCGTCGGCACTCATCATCGCGGCGCGTTCCTCGACCATGGCGGCGGCGACCTTGACACCCAGCTGCTCGTGTACGCCGTGGCTGATGTACTCCTCGGCTCCCGAGTTCTTGAGCATGTAGTAGAACTGCTCGATCATCATGTCTTCGCTGGCCGTGCGTCCGAAGTTGAACATCGAACTGCCGGCCACGGCGAACAGCAGGCATATGCCGCCTGTTATCCCGGCCGCCCAGGCTATGGGTCGCCACATCTTGCGGCGGGTATCGTCATCGGCCTTCCACATCTTCCACAGAGCCGCGCCGGCGAGCAGCGGAACGGCCCATTCGAGTACGACAAGGGTTGTCGATACGGTGCGGAACTTGTTGTAGAAGGGCAGGTATTTGAAGCAGAATTCGGTGAATCCCATGAAATTGCGACCCCATGCCAGCAGGAGCATCAGCAGCATGACGGCTGCTATCCACCAGCGGTTGCGGTTCTCTGTCAGCATCAGCCCGAGCAGCGCGAGGAATATGGCTGCGGCGCCGAGGTATGTGGGGCCTGCGGTGTATGGCTGCTCTCCCCAGTATGTCGGCAGCTGGGCGGCCGCCTGGCGCAGGCCTACGTCCGACAGGGCGTCGCCGACGGGGCCGTCGGTCCTGAATGACGATGCGGAGTCGCGCCCCGCGAAGTCGGGGATCAGCATGTTCCAGCTCTCGCCGATGCCGTAGCTCCATGCGGTTGCGTACTGCAGGTCGAGTCCGTTGCCGGCACTCTCTTCCGCTATCTCCGAGCCGCCGCGAATGGTGTCGCCCGAGTGTTGCGACGTGTACCACAACGGTGCGAAGTTCGAACCTACGGCCAGTATGCCTGCGGCGACGAGTATGCCGGTGCGTTTCCAGAAATCCCTGAGGTGGTGTCCGCGTACGGCGAACACGAGTTCGCTGACCCAGAATGCGGCCATCGCCAGCAGGAAATAGTATGTTATCTGCGGGTGGTTTGCCCCGATTTCAAGCGAGGTGAAGAGTGCCGTGAGCACTCCGCCGACCCACATGCGTCCGCGCAGGGTGACGTATGCGCCGCCCATCATCAGCGGGGCGTAGACCAGCGCCCACATCTTCGTCACGTGGCCGGCCCCTATTATCAGGAAGAAGTATGTCGACAGTCCGTATGCCAGAGCCGGCACTATGCCTGCCCACGGCGAAAGGCCGAACATCAGCATCATGATCCACATGGCCGTCATGGCGAAGAAGATGAATCCGGCGGGTGTCTTTACGGCCTTTACGATGTTGCCGACGGTGTTCTTGACTATCTGCGACGGGTATTTCACGTTGATGAGGTATGCCGGCATGCCGCCGAACATTCCTCCGGTCCACTGGGCGTCTTCGCCTGTGGCTTCGCGCATCTGGCGTATGTCGCTCCACATGCCGTCATACTGCTCGATGTCGTGCTGCGGGAGCACCTTGCCCTCGAACTGCGGCGCGAAGCAGTAGGCGCTGACTGCGTAGAAAATAGCCAGCGCGGCGGCGTATGGCGCCAATCTCCTGAGTATCGTTTTGAATTGTTCCATTCCGAATGAGGCGTATATACCGCCAAAGGTACGAAAAAAACATCGAGTTATCGTGGCCGGCGATGCGAAAAATGTGTATATTTGCAAAACAAACGGAAATGCCCGATGGTAACGATCAATGCGATTCGCAAACCGATAGAGACTGAACTTGAGGAATTTGACGCGTTCGTGCGCCGTAATTTCAGCGCCGACGAAGGGCTTGTCGCCGAGATGCTCGAATATGTGCTTTCATCGCGCGGCAAGGGTATACGTCCGATTGTGGTCATGCTATCGGCAGCCATGAATTCCGACCGCGACGGCCGTTTCGGCAAACGCAGCTATCTTGCGGCCATGCTCGTGGAGATGATACACGTGGCCTCCCTCATACACGACGATGTGATAGACGAGTCCGACATGCGGCGCGGCCGTGCGTCGGTGAATGCCCGATGGCAGTCGAGCAATGCGGTCGTCATAGGCGACTATATACTCGCCCGCAACATGGACATAGGCCTGTCGAGCGGACAGTACGACATCGTCTCGCACGTCATCAAGTCGATCGCAACCTTATGTGAGGGGGAACTTATCCAGAATGACCACGCCACGAAGCTCGATACTTCACGCGATACATATTTCGACATCATACACAAGAAGACGGCCAGCCTGCTGGGAGTCAGTGCCTCTGTCGGCGCTTTGTCCGTCGGTGCCGCGCATGACCGCATAGCCGCCATGCGCAAGTTCGGCGAGGCCGTGGGCATGGCTTTCCAGATACGCGACGACATTCTCGACTATACATGCTCGGCCGCCACGGGCAAACCGTCGAACAACGACCTGCGCGAGCGTAAGATAACGCTGCCGCTGATCGAGGTGCTTGAGCGTGTCGGCGAGGGGCGCCGCAGGGAGATTATCGATGCCCTCGGTCGCTGTTCTCACGATGAGGCGAGCATCGAGTTCATAACGCGTGCCGTTGGGGAGTATGATGGCATTGCGCTTGCACAGCAGACGATGAAGAGCTATCTGCAGATGGCCCTTGCCGTGTTGTACGAGTATCCAGATTCACCCTATCGCGAGGCACTGATGAACCTCTGCGCCTACGTCGCCGAGCGCGAGAGGTGATGACCCGACTGAAAAACTGAATATCATATAACCAAAAAACCTTAAATCACTATGGAAAACGTACAGAAAAAGAGTTATGCGCTTCCGATAGCCGTGATGTTCGCGCTGTTCTTCATGATAGCGTTCGTTACGAACTTTGCGGGTTCGATGGGCGTTATCGTCAAGAACCAGTTCGGCGCGAGCGATGCCCTTTCGCAGCTCGGAACACTGGCCAACTTCATCGCCTATGCATTCATGGGTATTCCGGCCGGCGTGATCCTCAAGCGCAAGGGTTACAAGTTCACTTCGCTTTTGGCCGTTACGGTCGGCTTTATCGGTGTGGGCATACAGTTCCTGTCGGGATATGTCGCTCCGCACGTTGCGTTCGGCGTATATGTAAGCGGCGCTTTCGTTGCCGGTTTCTCGATGTGCCTGCTCAACATTGTGGTCAACCCGATGCTCAACACTCTCGGCGGTGGCGGTAACCGCGGAAACCAGCTCATACAGCTCGGCGGTTCGTGCAACTCGATCGGCGGTACCATCGCCCCGATCCTTTTGGGTTATCTTATCGGCGGCTCGGTTGAGAACGCAAGCGTCGGCGACGCCGCTCCCGCAATGATCATCGCCATGGCTATTTTCGCTCTGGCATTCGTTATCATCGCCCTGACCAAGATCCCCGAGCCCCACATGGAGACTGCCGAGGAGAAGGCAGCACGTCTGAGCGGCAAGGTCGCCAAGGACAAGTACGGCCCGATGTCGTTCCGCCACTTCGTTCTGGGTGCCGTTGCCATCTTCTTCTATGTAGGTATCGAGGTAGGTATCCCCAACATGTCGAACCTCTACATGTCGAACCTTGACTGGGTAGGTCCCGCCATTGCCGGTACGGTCGTGGGTATCTACTGGTTCATGATGATGTGCGGCCGTCTGATCGGCAGCGCCATCGGCGGCAAGGTGTCGAGCAAGGTGATGCTTACGACGGTCAGCGTGATGGCAATACTCTTCGTGCTCTGCATCATGTTCGTGCCCGAAGAGGTTAAGGTCGCCGTTCCGTTTACGGATTATACGCTTCCGCTCAACATGATATTCATGGTTCTGTGCGGTCTCTGCACTTCGGTTATGTGGGGCGGAATCTTCAACCTCGCTGCCGAAGGCCTCGGCAAATATACCCCTGCTGCTTCGGGTATCTTCATGGCGCTGGTTTGCGGCGGCGGTATTCTTCCTGCCATTCAGGGCTGGATCGCCGACTCGGTGGGCTATCTCGGCTCGTATTGGCTGATCGTAGCCGGACTCCTTTATCTGCTCTTCTATGCACTCGTAGGCTGCAAGAACGTAAACAAGGATATTCCGACCGAATAACCGGTTCAGAAGTCGCGCACGTACGCGTATATGTGTACGCGTTATTAGTTGTAATGTAATGTGAAACGCGCGTGAAAATAAGTCATTTCAACGTATACGGAAAGCCCGATAACGCCAGTTGTCGGGCTTCTCTTTGTGCCGGACTTACTTGTCGCCGTATAGGAACAGGTCGAGGGTGGCCAGTGGGAAGAATACGAAAATAAGAAAGAGAATATGGATTATTAACGGAGCGCTGTCTGCCGGCGCAAACTTATCCACATACCCGAACCGATCTTTCATCCATTCCTCGTCTTCCGCGCGTTTGCGCTGGTGATATTCACCGTCAAAAATTCTGTTTATCATGGCTGTTGTCGTTTGTGATACGCACCCATGCGTATCGGTTTTGATGCAAATTTCAGCCATGCGAGTGACAACTATTGACACAGGTGTGTTTTTTTTGAAAAAAATATGTCTTGTATCGGTTGTGCCGATTTTTGGAATAATGTCCGCTATGTTAATTGGGTTAGTCTGAAAAGCGTCGTGTCGACTTCCGTGAAACCGCATCTGCGATAGAGGTTTCGGGCGGCCGTGCGCCGTGGGTTCGATGTCAGGTTAATCTGGCTTACGCCGCATTCCTTCGCCGTTTCTATGGCTTTTTCGACCAGCGCAAGGCCTATGTGTCTGCCGCGCTGCGAAGCGTCGACGATGACGTCCTCGATCCAGCCCCGGCGGGTTGTCGGAATGTCGTAAATTACCAGTGTCAGTACTCCGATTATTGCTCCCGAGTCTTCCTCTTCGGCTATTAGGAGGTGGGTGTCCGGGGCGGAGATTATCCTCTCGAGATGTGCTCGTGAGGGCGCTTTCGCCGTCTGCGACAACTGTGGTATGAGCCTCTCGAATGCCGCGGCAAGGCGGTCGTCGTATTGTTTGATTTCGGTGATTTTCATGTTTTTCCTTTCCCTTTTTTACGGTTGCAAATTTATGATTTTTTGCC
>DXGW01000095.1 GCA_019113665.1 Candidatus Alistipes excrementipullorum | reverse complement strand
CTCGTACGACGCCCTGGCACAAAACGCACGCGAGGGAGACGCATTCCTGCTTATCGGTGACAAGGTATTCGACCACGAAGGCGAATTCCGTTACAGCTACGACCTGGCCGAAGCATGGCAGGGCATGACCAAACTGCCGTTCTGCTTCGCCGTATGGGTCGCCCGCAAGGGCACGCCGTACGCCGTCACCGACGCCCTCGAACATGCACTGACGTTCGGTGTCGAGCACATCTACGAGGCTATCGTCGAAAACGGGTCCGACAAAAAACCGTACGACGCCTACGGCTATCTTACCAGAAACATTGACTATCTGTTCGACGAACAGAAACATAAAGCCCTGCAGAAGTTCTGGAACTCGGGCATAAAGGTCGAGCCCAGAGCTAACCCGGGTTGAAGAGAGCAGCGGTAACCCGTGTCGCCGCTGCGGCGCAGGCTACACCCCGTCCGCACGTCAAGTGCGTAAGTTCACCAAAAGTGTAATACCGTTAAAAGGGAGGGTGCAGGCATGATTACCATTTACCTCAAGCAATACAACAAGATCATACGTAACGCCGACGTCGACCTCTTCGACGATCTCGGCTATGACGACATTCTGTGGATCGACATGATCTCCCCGTCGATCAAGGAACAGAAAGCCGTCGAAAACTTCATGGAGATCAGCCTTCAGACCAAACAGCAGGTCGAAGAGATCGAATCGACCTCGAAATACTCGGAAACGGAAAACGCCATCATCTCGAACTCGAACTTCTTCGTCCCCACGGGCGAGAGTTTCGTGGTCGAGCCCGTCTCGTTCATCATCTCGAACGAGGGTGTGCTCGTGTCGGTGCGCAACGCCGAGTTCCGCACATTCCGCGAAGCCGAAAAACGCCTCCAGATGAACTACCGCAGCTATTCGACCGGATACCACATATTCATATCGCTGCTCGAGGTGAGGATAGACTTCGACGCCGACCTTGTCGAGATGGTCTCGAAACAGGTATCGTCGCTCAGCAAGGACATCAACTCCGAGGATTCGATCGACAAACAGGTGATCCACCGCATCAACGCCCTGCAGGAGAGCACCATGTTGCTGCGCGAGAACATCTTCGACCGCCAGCGCGTACTCTCGGGAATATTGCGAAGCGAACGTTTCCCGAACGATATATACCCGCGCCTGCAACTGATGATCAAGGACGTGAATTCGCTTATCAACCACGCGGACTTCAGTTTCCAGCGTCTGGACTATATTCAGGACGCGGCCCTCGGCCTCATCAATATCGAGCAGAACGAGATCGTAAAGATATTCTCGGTGGCCGCCGTGGTATTCATGCCCGCCACGCTCATCGCAAGTATCTACGGAATGAACTTCAAGACAATGCCCGAACTCGACTGGACCATCGTCCTGCAGAACGGGACCGTTATCCCGGCAGGATATATTCTGGCAATAGCACTGATGATATTCTGCTCGGGCCTGACAATCTGGTACTTCAAGTTCAAGAAATGGCTCTGACACAAACCGGGCACCGCTTCGGCGGAAACGGATAACAAGGCGGCCGTCATTGTACCCGCCGCTCCCAAGAAAATTGCGTTTGCGGCAATATTCCGCGCACTGCAACGTTGATGTATCGTATGCAGCCCACCTTCCCGACGCAATGCCCGCATTACAATAAAAAATTAGACAATGTTTTGAAAAACAGAAAATAAATCCTATATTTGATATATTAAAACAAATCAGACATCTTATGTTAAGCATTGCCGAAAGACACAAGTACATTCTTGACAGCCTTGAAAAATACGGTTTTATCCGTATAGCCGATGTCGCCGACGAACTCAAGGTCACGAAAGTCACAATACGCAAGGACGTCAAGATACTCGAAAGTCGCGGACTGCTGTATAAGGTTCACGGCAGCGCCCGGCCTGCCAACCCTCATGTGGCCGATCGAGACCTCAACCTGAAAAGCAGCCTGAACCGCGAAGCAAAAAACCTCATAGCAAAACGCGCTGCTGAAATGATCGAAGACAACGACTCGATCATGTTCTCGGCCGGCTCGACGACATATGCCCTCGCCGAGGAGATCCACAACAACCAGCCGCAACGCTCGCTCAACGTCGTAACCCCGTTCCTGAAGGTCTCGGTGCTGCTCAATGAACTCGAAAACGTGCGCGTGGAACAGCTCGGAGGCAAAATCCACAAGAAATCGTGCGCAACGCTCGGCGAAGGTGCCGCCATCTCGCTCACCAACATGGTATGCTCGAAATTCTTCCTCGGAGTCGACGGAATAGACCCCGACTACGGAATCACGACATCGACGATCGAGGAGGCTCTGCTCTCGCGCAAGATGATGGACGTGGCATCGAAGACCGTCGTCCTGGCCGACTCGTCGAAATTCGGACAGCACGGTTTCGGACGCATCAACTCGCTCGACGAGGTCGACATCATCATTACCGACAAGGGCATAGCACCGCAAATGCGCAAACTGGTGGAAGAGGCCGGCGTCGAACTCATAATAGCGGAATAACGCATCGGCGGGCAACCGCACGCAACAGCATACGGACATGGCAGCCGCACGGAACAGAGACCGTGCGGCTGTCGCTTTTCGCATGCAAAGCCTCGGACGGCCGGCTCCGCCCGAACCGACAAGGACCGTAAATATTTTCGGACAAAAAACTCTTCCGTACAGGCTTCGCACGCAGGTCCGGACCATGAAACCGCAACATGCGAAGAGAGTCCGGGAAAGCCGCCGGCGAAAACTTTCGTTTTTTTAATTTGCCCGTACACCCTCTTTTTTGTACATTTGTAAAACAGCCGGCCACGATTTCCCTAACGAAGAACCTCGAAACACATGAACGACCCGTACCTTACAAATCTCGCCGAGCAGATCAGCCGCGGAAGCCACAAGGCTTTCGACGAAGTCTTCAGACAATACTACGGACGCGTGAGCAACTTCATACGCTCGCTCATCAAGTCGCAGTCCGTGGCCGAGGACATAGCCCAGGACGTATTCGTAAATCTCTGGAACTCACGCCATGCGCTGAGCGAAGTACGGTCGCTCAACAGCTACATCTACACCATCGCCCGCAACGCCGCCATCGACCACATGAGGCGGATACACACCTACAACGTGCCGCTCGAACTATCGGACGAACCGCAGGGCGAACTCACCGACGAACAGTACTTCGCCATCGAAAAGGAGCTGATGATAAAGATGGCCGTGGAGAATTTCCCCGAACGTCGCCGGCAGATCTTCTCGATGAGCCGGTTCGAGGGCCTGTCGAACGACGAAATAGCCAAAAGGCTCGGAATATCGAAGAAAACAGTCGAAAACCACATCAACCTGGCAACGCACGACCTGCAGAAAATCATCGGCGCAATAGTGCTTTTCATGCTCGTCAGATAAAAATCCGCAAAACGCTTGGGTGCAACGGCTCTTTTTTGCGTCTTATAAGTAAAAGCCGAGCATATGACCAAGCACAAACGCATAATCGAGTCGTTCGCCCGCAACGACCAGCCGCTGTCGATACGCAAACTCTTCACCCGCTGGCTCTCGTCGCCGACGGACGCGCAGGAGAAAAACGAGGCCCTCGCCGAACTGTGGGAACAGACCGAAAGCTTCTCCGAACACACCGAACAGGCCCTCAAGAAGACAAACGAACGCCTCTTCGGCGAACAGCGCGTGGGCATACGCATACCCTCGGCCCTGCGCTGGGCAATAGCCGCCGCAATCATAGCCCCGCTCATAACCGTAGCCCTCTCGATGCTCTACGTCCACGACGTGCGCACCTCGCAGTCGGAGTGGGTGCAGGTGACAGTACCCTGCGGCGAACGCCGGCAGCTCGCCCTCGGCGACGGCACCCAACTATGGCTCGGCGCCGGAACTCGGATAATCTACCCCGCAACCTTCACCGGCAGGGAACGCAAGGTCTTCATCGACGGCGAAGTCTTCGCCAAAGTCGCGCATGACCCCCGCCACCCCTTCATCATATCGACAAGCGACGCCAATGTCCGTGTCCTCGGCACGACATTCGGCCTCAGGGCCTACAACGATGACGACGACATCGAACTCATGCTGGTCGAGGGAAGCGTCAGCTTCGATATCGACAGCCCCAAATATTCGGGCGAAATCCTGATGAGCCCCAGCGACATGGTCCGTTTCGACCGCCGTTCGGGACAGATCGAACGCAGCCGGTTCCTGCCCGAAAACTACCACTCGTGGGCCCACGACGGCAGCATATACTTCTTCAACGAATCGCTCGACAACATCACCACGCAACTCTCGCGACGCTTCAACCGGCAGATCGTCATAACCGATCCCAAACTGCTGTCGCTCAAGTTCCACGTCTTCCTCTCGAACGACCGTACGCTCGAAGACGTGCTCGAAACATTCAAGATGAACAAATCCATACGGATCGACGAACGTGACAACATAATATATATCAGCAAAAAATGATCTGAAACCGCAAAACCTAACTAAAATCAAAAACCTATGAAGAAAACTTTACACCGGCCATTACGGTCCGTTGCATTGTTGCTCTTTGCCGTGGTGCTCATGCTCCCGCTGAAAGGCGCGGCACAGAACATCAACCTGCAACTCTCAAACGTAACGGTAAAAGAGGCTGTCGCGGCCCTGAACCAACAGGAGAACTACTCGGTAGTTATCCAGTCCGACGGCATCGACATGATGCGTCAGGTGAACGTATCAGTCAGGAACGCGACGATCGAAGAGGTCCTCGACAAGATTTTCGCAGGACAGAAGGTCGCCTACACCATCAACGGACGAAACGTCTCGGTCGTCAAGGCCCAGACAGCAGCCCAGTCGCCCAAAAAAGATGAACAGCCGCCCGTCATCAAGGGCGCCGTCAAGGACATCAAGGGAGAACCGGTCTACGGCGCAAGCGTCACCGTGGACGGAACTCTCATCGGAACCACAACAAACATCGACGGCGAGTTCATATTGAGCAACGTCGAACTCCCCGCCGTGCTGACCGTCTCGTTCATCGGCTACAACGACTCGAAAGTCAACGTGGCAACCTACTCCACGCAGAACGTCATACTGCGTGAGGCAGCCACGGGCATCGACGAGGTGGTAGTCGTGGGTTACGGCTCGCAGAAGAAGGTCAACGTCACGGGCGCCGTGGGCGTGATCGACGGCAAGGACCTCAACAACCGCCCCGTAACAAATGCCGCAGGCGCACTGCAGGGTGCCGACCCCTCGCTGCTGCTCACGATGGGCAGCGGTTCGATCGAGAGCAAGAACTACTCGATATCGATCCGCGGTTCGGTTTCGCTCAACAGCGGCGACCCGCTCATTCTGGTCGACGGCGTCGAGGCGGACCTCTCGCAGGTAAACCCCAACGACATCGAATCGGTCTCGATCCTCAAGGACGCATCGGCCTGCTCGATCTACGGTGCCAAGGCTTCGGCCGGCGTCGTGCTGATCACCACCAAGAGCGGTTCGGAAGGCAAACTCAAGGTCAACTATACGGGCCGTTACGGCGTGTCGTGGAACACCACGTCGACCGACTTCGTAACTTCGGGATACGACTACATAACCTTCACAAACGAGTTCTACAACGCATACCGCGGACACAACGCATGGACATACACCGACGAGCAGATGGCCATGCTCTATGAGCGCCGAAACGACAAGACCGAAAATCCCGACCGCCCCTGGGTCGTAAAGGACGAAACGGGTAAATATGAATATGTCTACCTTGGCAACTTCGACTGGTATGACTACTTCTTCAAGCGCCACCGCTCCGAAACCGAGCACAACATCTCGATATCGGGCGGAAACGAGAAGGTCGACTACTACGTCAGCGGCCGCTACCTCTACCGCGAAGGTCTGTTCAACGGCGGTGCCGCCGATACATACAACAGCTACTCGCTGCGCTCGAAGGTCAACGCCAAGGTGACCAAGTGGCTCACCTACTCGGGCAACATAAGCCTCGAATCGCAGGACTACTCCTACGGCGGTTACTGGGAACAGGACGGTTCCGAAGACCTCGTGTCGTCGGGTATCCTCTGGAACGTCACCCAGAACATCTCCCCGACCTACGTACCGTTCAACCCCGACGGCACGGTGAACATGGTGCCGGGATTCATGGCCGACGCAACGTCGCCACTCGGTTCGGGACGTGCCGGCGTCTTCATGGACGGCCGCAACAAGAACGCCCGCAAGAACAACTACTGGATCGTGTCGAACCGTCTGACATTCGACATCACCTCCAACAAGGACCTCAAGCTCATAGCAGACTACACCTACCGCCGCCGCGACCGTCTGGGCACATACCGCTCGCTCCCGACGGCCAACGCATACGACAACGTCAACAAGCGAATGTACGTGGGCAACGGACTCTCGAACGGCAGCTTCACCAACGGCTCGATCTACGACTTCTATCAGGAGGACCGCTTCTACTACAACGGCCACGTGGCAAACGCCTACTTCCAGTATGACCACTCGTGGGGCGACCACAACTTCGCCGCAACCCTCGGAAGCAACTTCGAGGATTACAGGCAGTCGACCCTCTCGGTACGCCAGAAGGGTTCGCTCAGCGAAAACCTCGGATTCATAAACATGGCCCAGGGCGAAATCGAACGCGCCATCGAGACCAATTCGGCTTACCGTACGCTCGGCTTCTTCGCCCGCGTGAACTACGACTACAAGGGCAAGTACCTGCTCGAAGTCTCGGGCCGCTACGACGGCTCGTCGCGCTTCGCTCCCGGACACCGCTGGGGTCTCTTCCCGTCGGCATCGGCCGGCTGGCGAATATCCGAAGAGCCATTCTGGAAAGACTCGGCCCTGAACCGCTACTGGAACAACGCAAAGGTGCGTTTCTCGTACGGTTCGCTCGGAAACCAGCAGGTGTCGAACTACTACTACTTCGACAAGATCTCGACAGGTCAGATGAGCTACACGTTCGACGGTATCAACAAGGCAAACTACGCCTCGATCTCGGCCCCGATCACCGACGGCCTTACGTGGGAGACGGTCATAACCTATAACCTCGGTTTCGACTTCGGATTCTTCAACAACAGGCTCAATCTCTCGGCCGACTTCTATATCCGCGATACCAAGAACATGCTCACCACTTCGCTGACGCTGCCCGACGTCTACGGCGCAGCCTCGCCGAAGTCCAACGCCGCCGACCTCCGCACCAAAGGTTACGAAATATCGCTCTCGTGGCAGGATTCGCAGCTCGTGGGCGGCAAACCGATGACCTACGGCGTAAGCGCATCGCTCGGCGACTACAAGACAACCATAACCAAATACAACAACCCCGACAAACTCATCTCGGACTACTACGAGGGAATGACCCTCGGTGAATTATGGGGTTACCGCGTGGCCGGCCTCTTCAAGACCGACGAGGAAGCCTCGCGTTACCAGAACGCCATCAACGACACGGCCGTAAACGGCGAAGTATACAAGTGCGCCGCTCCCTACAACAAGCTGATGGCCGGTGACGTGCGGTTCATCGACATCGACGGCGACAAAGCCATAAACAACGGCGCCGGTACGGTTGCTGATCCGGGCGACATGGAGATCATCGGTAACGAACTGCCGCGATACACATACTCGTTCCGCGGACACCTCAACTGGAACGGCATCGACTTCTCGATCTTCTTCCAGGGCGTGGGCCAGATCGACTGGATGCCGGCAAAGACCTGCGCTTACTTCTGGAACACGTACCAGTATGCCCGTACGTCGTTCATCGCCTCGGACTTCCCCGAGAACACATGGACCGAGGACAACCGCAACGCTTACTTCCCGCGTCACCGTACGTATCAGGCCAACAGCACGGGTGCTCTCGGCGTCAAGACCGACCGCTACCTCCAGAACGCCCGATACCTGCGACTGAAGAACATCACGCTCGGATACACGCTCCCCATCAAGCGCGGTATCGAAAAACTCCGCATCTACCTCTCGGGCGAGAACCTCGCATACTGGTCGCCCCTGAAGAAGTACTGCAAGACCGTCGACCCCGAAGTTGCCGTTACGGGCGCAAGCGACGACTGTCTGTATCCCTACTCGCGGACATTCTCCGTCGGCGTGGACATTACGTTCTAAACTTTAAGTGAGAAATACCATGAAAAAAACATTATATACGATATTCGCTGCCCTTTCGGTGGTCGCCACGATGACTTCGTGCGAGGACTTCCTGACGAAAGAACCCGAAACCGACCTCTCGCCGGGATCGTTCTTCTCGAACGACACCGAACTGGAACTCTGGTCGAACCGATACTACAACCAGTTCCCGGCACCCGAAGACCTGCTCCGATACTATGCCGATGACTGCGTGGGCTCGTCCCTGACAGACGTGGCTAAGGGTACCCGCACCCCCGAAGACGAAAACTGGGGAACGGGTGCATGGCAATACCTCCGCTGGATCAACCTCCAGTTCGAATACGACCAGAACTGCGCCGACGACGCCGTCCGCGAAAAGTATGAAGGCGTGGCCCACTTCTTCCGCGCATGGTTCTACTTCGAGAAGGTCAAGAAGTACGGCGGCGTGCCATACTACGACTACGTGATCTCGGATACGGACTGGACTTCGCTCAAGAAACCCCGCGACTCGCGCGGATACGTCATGTACAAGGTCATCAAGGACCTCGACGACGCCTACAACAAACTGCCCGACGAATGGCCTTCGGACGCCACTTACCGTCTCTCGAAAAACGCCGCCCTCGCACTCAAGTCGCGTGCGGCTCTCTTCGAGGGTACCTTCCGCAAGTATCACGGCATCGAGGACGAAACCGTCGACGGCGAGACCATCTCGGCACAGTGGTTCCTCGAACAGGCCGCCGATGCCGCCGGTCTCATAATCGCCCAGAACAAATATTCGGTCTACAAGAAAAACTCGACCGGGCTGGGTGCTTACCGCGACTTCTTCATTCTCGAGGACGCCGCTCCCGAAGA
>DXGW01000094.1 GCA_019113665.1 Candidatus Alistipes excrementipullorum | reverse complement strand
CGAACAACTCGGTACTTGTCTTCTCGAGCCTCGGCTACAAGGAGCAGAAGGAACCGGTCGGTGCCCGGACGACGTTCAACGTGACTCTCAAGGAGGAGACTCAGGCCATAGACGATGTCGTGGTTGTGGGTTACGGTGTGCAGAAGAAGGGTATGCTTACCGCATCTGTCGCATCGATAGGCAGCGAGAAACTGACAAATGCGCCGGCTGACAATATCTCGAACATGCTCGGCGGTAAGTTGCCGGGTCTGGTTTCGCGTCAGACTTCGGGTGTGCCGGGTGACAACGAGTCGGAAATCTATATCCGCGGTATCTCCACAACCGGAACATCGACTCCTCTTATTCTGGTCGACGGCGTCGAGCGTGACTTCGCGAACCTCGACCCGAGTGAAATCGCCAACATCACGATCCTGAAGGACGCCGCTTCGGCTGCTGTCTATGGTGTGAAGGGTGCGAACGGAGTCATACTCGTGACCACACGCCGCGGTGAGGTGGCCCGTACCACCGTCAGCTACAACGGCGCCATTACCCTGTCGCAGAATGCCGACATGCTCGAGTTGCTCGACGGCAACGAATATGCATACTGGCACAACAAGGCTACGGACCTCGACGGTACGGCACGCGAGTATACCGATACGCAGATCGGATATATCCGCAACGGCAACGACCCGCAGGGCGTATTCGGCAACACCGACTGGCTGAAGCTCATATTCAAGAAGGTGGCCGTAGGACACAACCACAACGTGAGCGTTACGGGCGGTAACAAGACCGTTCGCTACTTCGTCGGCGGCAGTTTCCTTGACCAGGACGGTATTATCGAGAACGTGTGGTTCAAGCGTTACAACCTCCGTTCGAATGTCGACATCTCGCTCTCCGACCGCCTGACACTCAAGGTCGACGTTTCGGGACGTATCGAAAACCGCCATCAGCCAGGTGTGTCGGCCGGCAGCAGTGACCCGACTGCGTCACTCGACAACGGAGGCGCCGACTACGGTTACAAGAACATTATTTTCTATGCCATATCGGCCCGTCCTACGGTGAACCCGCAAATGCCCGACGGTACGTACATAGGTTACTACAACCCGCTTATCGCACGTGACGAATCGGGATTCATGGACCGCAACAACAGTTACGTGCAGACGTCACTCAACCTTGAGTACAAGATTCCCGGAGTCGAGGGCTTGACTGCCAAGGGAATGTTCAGCTATGACTTCCAGAATTCGCTCGAGAAGAAACTCTTCCTGCCGTGCGAACAGGTTACCCCGCAGTACGGAAGCCTTAACGAGTCCGGAGGCGTGAACCTTACGGCCAGCAATTCGCCGCACCTGATTTCGGGTGTAAACCAGCTGTCGGAGTCGCATACGTGGTTCAGCCGTTATACATACCAGCTGATGCTGAACTACACCAACCGTTTCGACCTGCATGAAGTGGGTGCCGACCTCGTATGGGAGCAAAGTGGTTCGTCGACGCGTTCGTTCGGCGCCAGCAAGCAGAACTTCGCCATCACCGAGATCCCCGATCTCGACTTCAGCAACGAAGTTACGCCCAACTCGGTTACAGGCAGCCACTCGAATACAGGACGACAGGGCCTGTTGTTGCGTGCAAACTATGCATATGACAGCCGTTATCTGGTCCAGGCTTCGGTGCGCGGCGACTGGTCTTCGAAGTTCGCCAAGGGCCACCGTCTGGGTATCTTCCCCGCCGTGTCGCTCGGTTGGCGCATATCGGAAGAGGGCTTCATGGAGAATACCCGCGGCATACTCGACAACCTGAAACTGCGTGCATCGTGGGGTGTGCTCGGTAACGACGGTATCGACGATTTCCTCTTCATGCAGGGTCTGGCCTTGACCACCACGTCGACCGTAGTGATCAACGGCGTGCCAGTGCAGAGCCTCTATACGACTTCGATCCCCAATGAGAACATAACATGGGAGACCACTACCACATATAACGTAGGTCTTGACTTTTCGCTGTGGAACGGCAAACTCGGTTTCGAGGGTGATGCCTTCTACAAGGTAACTACCGATATCCTCCAGTCGCAGGCCGGCCAGCAGCCGCCCTCGATCGGCGGTAACTATCCGTCTATCGTCAATGGCGGAGTCGTAGACGTCCGCGGTTTCGAGGTTGTGCTGACACACCGCAACCATGTGGGAGATTTCAACTATAACATTTCGGCCAACGCCTCGTTCGCACGCAACCGTTATGTAAGCACTCCCGACAGCGACAACATTCCCTCATACCAGAGCAAGATCGGCCAGCCGCTCAATGCCGTGCTCGGCTATGTTTCCGACGGACTTTACCAGTCGGAGGAGGACCTGGCCACATCGCCCAAGACGAGTGACGCCGTTCGTGTTGGCGACATCAAGTACAAGGACCTCAACGGCGACGGCAAGATCACGGCCGAGGACCGTACGTGGATTGCCGGTTCGCAGCTCCCCGAAGTGATGTTCGGTCTGAACTTCGACTTCAACTGGAAAGGATTCGATTTCTCGATGTTCTTCCAGGGTGCCGCCGAGACCGACATCATGCTCTGCGGTACATATACCGCACTGGGATACTCCGACGGTACGTACTATACCCAGGCCTTCAAGTGGGGCAGCAATCCGCCGAAATATCTGGTCGAGGGCAGCTGGACTCCCGACAATACCGATGCCGAATATCCGCGTCTGAGCGCTGCCTCGAGTACCAACAATTCTTTGGCCAGCGACTTCTGGAAACGTGATGCATCGTATCTGCGTTTGAAAACCCTGCAGCTGGGCTACACTCTGCCGGCAAGCATTACCCGCAAGTTCTATGTCGAGCAGTTGCGCATATACTTCAACGCCAGCAACGTATTTACCATCTCGAAACTCTCGAAAATGGGTATCGACCCCGAGGCGCCGAGCGTCAACAACGGTTATTATCCGCAGCAGAGGGTATTCAGCGTGGGTGTAAACTTAACATTCTAAAAAATGTTTGCGACGATGAAAAGATTTTCGATAATAATACTTGTAAGCGTTCTTATGGGGTTGTGCGGTTGCAATGCCGTGGATCTCGACCCCAACAAGCAGTATGACGTATCGTACGGCTTCAAGAACACCGAGAATGTCGAGCTGTATCTCAACTCGTTCTATCCGATGATCTACGATTTCGGACAGTTCGGCAGCAATGCGCTCGGCGGCAGCAATACCAACATGTCCGACGGTCTGACCGACATACTCAAGTACGGCAGCATCGTTGCCGGTACGGGCGACTGCAACCTTATCATGACGGTCGACGGCCAGCAGAGCATTTCGCAGAACTATTTCGACTCGTGGACCACGTGCTACGATTGGATACGCCGCATCAACGAGTTCCTTTCGGGGCTCGATACCTACAAGGGCAACTTCACCGACTCGGAGTACAACCGTTTCCGCGCCGAGGCTCTCTTCTTCCGTGCCTATGCATATTTCCTGATCATGCGTTCGCACGCTTCGGTCAAGGACGACCTCGGAGTCATACTCTATACCGACATCTCGCAGATGACCTCGGAGAACAAGCGCCAGGAGCGCGCCAGCATCGAGAAGTCGTGGGACCGTGTGCGTGACGACATCGTCTTTGCCGCATCGAACCTGCCCGAGCCGGTAAATGCCAGGGGCCGTCTGAACTGCTATGCAGCCTATGCCCTTCAGGCACGTGCCATGCTCTATGCCGAGCGTTACGATCTGGCCAAGTCGGCGGTCGAGGCGATCAAGATATCTGGCCTCTACGACTATATTGACAACTATGCCGATATCTTCAAGGATACTTCCAACAGCGAGGTGATCTGGGGCTACGATTTCTATAAGGGATCGCTTGCCCACCTTTTCGACTCACACTATTCGCAACCGGGCGACATCTGTGTGAGCGGCAGCTATGGCGGCGGTTACGCCGGCCCGACGCAGGAGTTCGTAGATTCGTATGACTATGCTGACGGACAGCCCTTCGACACGAGCGATATGGACAACCGTTACATAACAAACGAGAATGTCGGCAACCGTGACCCGCGTCTGGCAGCATCGGTGCTCTATAACGGTGCGATCTGGAAGGAGCGTGCCCTGGAGTGCTACGAGGGTGGTGTCGACCAGAAGTACATGCCTTACGGACAGGTTAACTCTCCGGGCAATACCGTTACGGGATATTATATGCGTAAGCTGCTCGACGAGAGCAACGACGATTTCGTGGTTAACGGGTCGTACCAGCCGTGGATCGAGTTCCGCTATGCCGAGATGATGCTCATATACGCCGAGTGCCTTGCTCACGAGAATGACTTCACCGGAGCCTTCAATACAGTCAATGAACTCCGCAAGCGCCGCTTCGGCCGTGACGATGTCTATACGCAGCCTGTAACTTCGTGGGAGACGGCTCTCGACCTTATCCTTAAGGAGCGTTGCACGGAACTCTGTTTCGAAGGTCACCGTTTCTGGGATCTGCGCCGTACGGGCCGTGCAGCATCGGTTCTCGGCGGCAAGAAATATACGGGCGTGCTGTGGCACAAGCAGGCGGACGACACGTTCAAGGCAGAAGAGGTGTCGTGCGACATGGGTGCACATCTCTATCCCGAACGTTTCGACCGATTCCCGATCCCGCAGGACGAAATAAGCAACAATACGCTTGCCAAGCAGAACAGCGATTGGTAATGGATAAAACAAAACAGCATATGAAAACAAGATATTTGTATTTGGCGACAATGTTTGCGGCTCTGCTTTTCTCGGCGGTTTCGTGCCGCAAGCTCGACGAGCCGGTGCCCGATACCGAAAATACGATCAATGCCCTCAAGTGCTATGTCTATTACGACTCCGAGAACTGGAACAACAAGGTGGAACTCGATGCATTGAGCGGCACGTATAATGCCGAGCGCGGAATTATCCAGTATACGTTCCCGGCCGACGACGAACTCTACAACTCCGAGACGCTGACTCGCTGCCGTCTTGAGGCCTCGATACCTTCGACGGCACGTCTGGTCGAGGTCGATGCCATGGGCGAGGAGCTCGGGCACGGCATAGGCGGCATGCGCAGCCTCTACAACAAGACCATATACTTCAAGGTCATTGCGGCGAACGGCGAGGCCAGGAGCTATCAGGCAACCTTCAAGGTGCAGTAATTTATCGGCGTTTGAATATGACCGAAAAAACATATTAAAACATTATTAACCTACCTAAAAAGACAGATTATGAAAAAGTTATTTTGTTTGCTGACTGTTTCGGCCCTGTTTTTCTCGGCATGTACCGAAAAAGACGAACCGGCTCCGTCGTTGGGCTTTGCCCTTACCAATGAGATGATCCAGGTTGAAGGACTCTCGCAGGATTACATTGTCGTGGTTGACAATCAGGCCAAGACCGTAGAGATCGAGGTTGCATACGAAGATGCAGCCGAACTCGCAGCCCTGACCGTAAACATCGTCGACCTGCCCGAGGGTGCATCGGCTTCGCCCGCAACCTCGACGTTCAACTATTCGGACGGCGCTACGCAGGCCATCACCCTGTCGAACAACGGTGCCAACGTTACGTTTACCGTATCGGCTACCGTAGGCGATCCGAATCCCCACTTCATTTCGGCTACGCTCAACTCAGTTCCCGCTACCGACGGTACGGCCAAGATGTCGGGCGCTACCGACCTGACCGCCGTCGTATTCGAATACGAGGTGTCGCCTGCCGAGACCAAGGTGTTCGTTGGTGATACCGAGGTGGCATCGGGCGATCCGGTTGACTTCAGCGACAAGATCAACGGCGTGACCTTCACGCTCAAGTGCGGTGAGATCTCCAACACCGAGAACATCAAGGTCGTAACGACCGGTATCGGCAGCGTAGAGCGCGTTTGGGGTCACTACGTACAGCCCAAGAACACGACCGATGACTGGTTCGGAACCAAGGTTGCCGCAACCGGTTGGGAGCGTACCATCGACATGGACGACAACTATATTTACATGGGCCGTGCGGCAAACGATGCCAATAAGGGTTGCTACGCAATCAGCATTTCCGATCCTTCGAACGTTATCGAGATGAAGACCAACTATGCAGCCGTAGGTGGCGTACACCAGACCTCCTGCGCCCGCGTTATCGACAACAACGGTTCGTCGATGGTTCTGCTCTGCAACATGGCAAATGCCAAGGACTCGCACCTCTATGTATATGCTTACTCGTCTGTAGACGCCGAGCCGCAGACTGTTCTCGACTGGGTATATCCCGATGCTATCCGTCTGGGAGACCGCTTCACCGTTGAGGGCGACTGGCAGTCGGGCCGCCTGATATTCTTCAACTGGCAGGCTACTACTCCGAGAAATGCATACGTATTCAACATCTCGAACGGAAAGATCAATGCAACTCCCGAGATCATCAACCTTGATACGACGCTCGGTAACCTCGGTCAGATCGGCTGCCTGTACAGATACAGCAGCACCGAGTACATGTGGGCCGGCGTAGGTGGCGTCGATGCTTATCCTTCGGTTTACAGCGTAAACGGCAACACCTTTACACAGTCCCTCAAACTGAGCAACGAACTCGGATTCACATACCCGATGCACGGTATTGGCTTCTTCACGTTCAATGGCCAG
The DNA here is from genome assembly GCA_019113665.1 of Candidatus Alistipes excrementipullorum. Classification (GTDB taxonomy): domain Bacteria; phylum Bacteroidota; class Bacteroidia; order Bacteroidales; family Rikenellaceae; genus Alistipes; species Alistipes excrementipullorum. The sequence continues at coordinate 3,412 of DXGW01000094.1, read as the reverse complement.
AACTACATGTCGTTCGTACGTCTTGAAAACAGCTTCAAGGACGCTACGCTCCGTATCATGGAGTTGAACTACGATACTCTTAAGGAGAGCATCGAGAAGAACAACATCTCGACCAACGTATATGTACAGGGTCTGGGCGATCCCGACGAGTACGGAATTACGGCCGGCACCAACGGTAACGGTTTGGGCGATGCAGTCGTTCGCGAGATCAACGGTGAGATCTATATCGCCGCCATGGCTCCGGGCGCAGGTGTTTCGCTCTTCAAACTTAACCAATAAATAAACATATGATGCGGGAACCTCGGGGGCATTGTGCCCCCGGAGTTCCCGCTTTTTTATATCATCAGTTGGATTCCGATGAATCGCATATTGAAATTATTTACGCTTTTTGTCCTTTTGTTCGCTTCGTGCAGCAAATCGACCACTACGGACGAGACGCCGACGCCTCCGGTAGATCCCGTATATCCCGAAATATTGACATTCTCCCTTGAGGAGTATCCCGAGGCCGACATTGAAATCGACAACAACGAAAACAAGATATACATCGTCCTGCCCGAAGGCTCCACGCTCGGCACGGCGACCCCCATATTCACCCTGAGCGAGGGAGCAACGTCTACACCTGAGAGCGGTACGGCCATGGACCTGTCGGAATCGCAGGCCATCTACCTCTCCGCCGAAAGCGGTGCGGCAAGAAAATATACGGTCGAGGCGAGCGTGGCACCCGCTTCAGATGCATCGGTAACGGCCATGTACATGCCGGACTATTATGCCGATGCCGTACAGTCGGGCAAGACCTTTACATTTACGCTGCCCTACGGCGCCGACGTTACGGCGGTGACCATTGAGGCAACGGCCAAGGACGGCGTTACGTTCTCGCCGGATATTTCGCAGCCTGTCGACCTGTCGCAGCCGTTGACGCTTACTTCCACGACTGCCGACGGCAAGACTTCGCTGCAATATACTGTCAAGGCCGTGATATCGGAGCAGGAACATGCCGTGCGCGGTGTCTATCTGCCTTCTCCGTCGCATACCAACTCGTTTCTCAGTTACAGTAAGATATGCGAGTCGATCGACCTGCTCGACGAGCTCAACTTCAACTGCCTCTTCGTGTGTGCATGGGCGCAGACCAAGACGGCATGGGACAGCGATGTGCTGCTGGCCAATACCAACTACTCGTCCGCATCGCAGGGTAACATGTATGCATCGTACAGCGGCGGTTCGGGTGATGCCCTTCACGATATAATCGAAGTGGCCCATTCGAAAGGTATACGTGTCATTCTGTGGTTCGAGTATGGCTTCATGCATGGCAACGGCGGAGTCAACATGTCGGATCCGCTGCTTGCAAAGCACCCCGACTGGATAGGCATCAACAGCAAGGGCGAATATTCCAACTACAACGGTACGGATTTCTATCTGAACGCCTATTCTCCCGAGGTACAGGAGTTCATGCTCAGCCTTATGGAGGAGGCTATCGAGAAGTATCCCGAAGTCGACGGCATACAGGGCGACGACCGTCTTCCGGCCATGCCGCGCGATTCGGGTTACGATGATGTAACCAAGGCTCTCTACTATGAGGATACCGGCTCGTATCCGCCGTCGAATCCCGAGGACTCGGCATGGGTTGAGTGGCGTCTCGACCGCCTGAACGGCTTCGCACGTGCCATGAGCGAGAGGCTGCGTCCCAAGAAGGAGGGGTTGATCGTATGCTTCGCCCCGAACAAGTATCCGTGGTGCGAAGGCGTGCTCATGCAGGACTGGCCGCAGTGGATAGCCGACGGGGCCGTGGACCTGCTGACGGTGCAGTTTTATGTTACCGTAAGTTACGAATATGACGTAAAGCAGGCTCTCGGTTATGTCGAACAGAATACTTCGGAAAACATTCTGAACCCTGCCATGATCCTCAAGAACGGCGATTCGATCCTTATGGAGCAGATCCTTGTATCGGAGTTGAAATATAACCGTTCGGTCGGTACATGCGGAGAGTCGCAGTTCTGGTTCGAGGGACTGAAGACGGACCATGTGCAGAAGGTTTTCAAAGCCTTCTACCCGGCCAAGGCGATATTCCCTTTATAATATAACAGTATGAACAGACCTGAAAACTTCATATCATGAAAAGAGTTGCATTGTTCCCATTGGCAGTGATACTGTCGCTGCTGTCGTTGAGTTGCTGCTCCGCGGGCAATGAGGGGACCGACGGCGTGTCGCTTGCCGCACCTGCGGATTTGCGTGCCGAAATTGCCGGCGTGACGTCGATACGCCTGACGTGGACCGACGCATCGCAAGGCAGTGAAGGAACCGTTGTGGAACGTTCGTTCGGGGAGGGCGAGTGGACGCTGGTAGCTACGGTGGGTGCCGGTACAGTGACCTATCTCGACAAGACCATCGAAGACGAGGGTGCCTATTCGTACCGTCTCCATACCTTCCGAGGTGACAGCCGCAGTGATTACGCTACCGTTACGTGTGATTTCTCGAAGCAGCTTGCAGTTCCTACAGAGCTGAAGGCAGAGATGACGTCGGAAGGGTTGTCCCTTACCTGGAAAGACAACTGCGAGGGTGAGGAGGGCTATCTCGTTACCCGCAAGGTCGGGGACGGCGATGCCGAGAACTGGCAGTTCCTCAAGGCCAACAGCGAGTCTGTCGTCGATCCCGATGCCGAATTCGGCATTTACGAATATGGTGTCATGGCCTATTACGGAACCCTGCGTTCCGAGCCTGCATCGGTGACGTACGAGAAGTATGCCGTTCCGGAGGTGGCGCTCGGCAAGATCGAATCGTCGTGGTATATGGTTTCGGCAACCATCGACCTGCGCAACGACGGAGGCGAACGCTGCAAGACGGGTATATGCTGGAGCGAGACCGGGACGCCGACCATCGAGGACAATGTCTACGAGTTTGCCGGCGGCGCCCTCGCCTCAGAGGCGTGCTACGGCAATGCGGTAGGTTTGGAGTACGGCAAGACATACAGCCTGCGCTGCTGGGCGACCAACCGTGAAGGAACAGTCTATTCTGACGTCGCTACTGTGCAGCTGGCTGATGCTCCTCAGCCTCTCGAACCGGAGTGGCAGGAGATAACTTCCTACAACCTGCCGGACGAGGTGAAACTTTACAAGACATCGACCAGCGTGACCGGCGGCAATGTCAATGCGTGGTACGCCATAGCCGACCTTTCGACCGGCAACGTCGAACTGCGGACCACGAAGGCCGGCTCGTTGACGAAACCTACTGATTTTATCGTCAATTCGATGTCCGACGAGGAGGTATATGTCATCGTCAACGGCGGATATTTTGCCGGTGATGGTCAGTCGTACAGCTATGTGCGCGACCGCGGGACACTCATGGCGTCGAACATACGTGCCGTGACCCGTACGCGTTCATATACGATTACGCGCGGCGCTCTCGGTGTCGACGCTTC